>NZ_FWYE01000004.1 GCF_900176435.1 Picrophilus oshimae DSM 9789 | reverse complement strand
GGTGCAATAGGCTCAGGTCCATACACAATAAAGAGTGTATCATCCGGTCTAAGCACCATAGTTCTTGTAAAGAATCCAAACTACTGGGTAAATGGCCATGCATCACAGATACCTGCAATAGCACAGCCAGCACACATACCGGAGATAGTAATAAAATACGGATTATCACATACAGACCGTCTTGAGGACTTCGATGATAATACATCCCAGATCAGCGAGGTTGGTCCATCATCATTTAAGCAGATAATCTCAGGATTCTATGATAAATCAGAGGCAAATGGAAACCTTGTTAAATCATACAAGGTTCTTGGTGCATTCTATATATCAATGAACACACAGAGATCATACACAAAGAATTTACACTTCAGAGTGGCTTTTTATGATTCATTGAATTATGCAGAGGAGTTGACGATATATAATAATAACTACAATGGAACACCTGAGGCATACCTTGAGCTTGGACCATTATCACCACAGTACGGTAAGGCATACTACAATCCTGATAGCTTCCCGCTGCCAAAACAGAACATAACAGCTGCAATACAGAACCTGACAATTGCAGGTGATGAATGCCACTTCTACGTTGTGTTGCCAAACGGAACAAAGATCGGTGATAAATCCGGAACGGATCTATCATCACATACGTTTACAATAACAGGAACCTCACCCCCAACGGCACTGGAATCAGAACAGGTGACCATAGCGATAGATTCATTTGATAGTATTGGCCTTAAATTTACAGCGGCATATGTAACCGAGGGCGTTGTTGGTAGCTGGAATACTGCAGCAGAAACTCCACACTTCGTTGATCTGGCCTGGGAGCCAGATTTCTCCGATCCAGTAGGCCAGCAGTTAATGGCCATGTATGATATTGTTGATGGTGGTATTGGGAACAAGGCCTGGGTTGATAATTCAACGCTTCAGCACTATTTTAATTTTCTTGACTTTATCAATACCACGGAGCAGGTAAATTATATGAAAAACGTTTCAAAAATAGTCTATGAACAGTACGCATATATATGGCTGCCGGTACCATACGCATACTACTTTGTTCAGCCATATATCCACGATTTTCAGTACAATACATTTATGGGATACTTCTATAATTTAATGTACATATCATACAACGGATCATCAAATAATTCTTTTTATACAATGCATAATCTAAATTACAATACATTAAACGATTTAATATCATGCAATGTAATAGCAGCAACAAAATTCTTCCAAATTTTTTGATGTACAATTTTAAAAATCATGTTAATTTTTATAACCAGAATTATTAAAGAGAATGATCATTTTTAAAATTCTTCAGTCATGATAATAAAATATTAATAAAAAGGTTTATATTTTATTTAGTGTTATTTTTCTATGAATAGATATATAAAAAATAAAATTCTTATCTCAATATTAATAGTCTTTATATTGCTTGCAACATCATTTTTCACCGGCAATGTCAATTCAAATAACAATATTCAGGAAGGCTATCTAACATCAGGTTCATTTAATAATATTTACACACTGGGCGAGGTTGGCGATATAAATTATTTAAATATATTCCGGGCGGAGGGAGTCTGCGATTTTTTCCTGCTTAATGAGATATACCAGAGTCCTGCAATTATGATGCCGAATCAGAGCATAGAACCATGGCTTGCCTCATGCTATCATGAGTACAATGTCTCAGACAAGAATATAAAAACATTTGATCCGGTTACAGGAACAAATGAAAATGTAAGCTACATCTGGCTTTTAAAAATAAGGCCCGGTATAGCCTGGACAGATATAACGGGAAAAAATATGGATTCCACATACGTTTTTACAAACTATACAGAGTTTAACTCAACCTCGGGCAACGTTTATAAATATAGATACAAAGATTTTTACAACGTTGAAACGGGAAAAAACCAGACATGGAATAATATAACAATGAAGACATATTATCTCCAGGCAGCAGATATTATTCTATCATGGAAAATCCTCTTTGATTCATTTGATTACACGGGTGAATTCCAGAACATAGTAAATATTGTTCCATTGAATAATCTAACAGTTGAATACTATCTCGATAACCAGTCATCATCCTTTGTGCCATGTACACTTACTGTTCCGGTAATTCCATATCATATATGGATCAATCATGATTATTCATCAACACCGGGTCTATGGAATTACTCGCCAAATCTTCCGGCAGATAGCTCATATAATTCATGGAATCTTGATTATAACCCTGTAACAGGAATAGCGGGCGGCCTTGTTGGAAACGGCCCGTTTATGATTGTCAACGGTTCATCATACGCAGGAAGAATTCTTTTTAATAATTACTGGGAATTATCAAAAAATCCATCGTTTTTCACAGTAAAATACAAGAATCTAGGCATGTATTATCCAAAGATCAGCGGCATAAAAATGATCTTCTTTGCGGAGTACTCTGCAGCCGTTGCTGCTGAATCAAAGGGCGAAATATACTCAATAGTGCTGCCACCACCGCCATCCTTTATACCAACATTAAAGGCCATACCTGATACATACATTTACGATAAGGTTTCTACCGGATATAATTATGTACAGATGAATTCCATGGAGGCGCCATATAATATAACAGCCTTCAGGCAGGCAATAGAATACGCCGTGAATAAAAATTATATAGCGTCTGTTGTTTTCCAGGGTTATGATATACCAGGAACATCAGTGGTTCCAGTTTCAGACACGTTATGGCATGATAATAATATTCCGGCATATAATTACAATCCAAACCTTTCAATGAGAATTATATCAGAAATAAAAGGAATGCATTTTATTAATAATCACTGGTATTATCATAATAAAATGGTTACAGCGGATATACAGGTTGCCAGTGCATCAATAGATCCAAACATAGTTGAGGCCATGGAGGTTATAGCGCAGGAGCTTGACAGTATTGGCATAAAAACAACAGTCACAGAGGAGGCTTCTGAAACGGCATGCCAGAACACAATAGATTATAATTTTAATATGATAACATGTCCAATAACCGGAATAGCAGGATACCCAGGCGGATTCTTCCTCGAATTTTATAACATACAGGGCAATGGCACGGGTCTTTACTACGGACCATTCACATCGATGGCCTTTAATAATAGAACATACACGGGAAGCCAGATAACATCGCTTTTAAACAATTTAACCGAGGAATTAAACTCGGAATCATCAGTTGATAAAATGATAAATACATCAGATGAAATACAGCTGATAGCGGCCGATGAGGCAACCATAATAAACCTTGGATATAAAATAGATACAATACCAATAACGAATTCAACATTTACAGGAATAATAAAAGACAATCTTGGCATAGAAAGCTTCTGGTACTGGAATTTTCTCTCATTGCATTATAAATCATTCACGCAAGGTAAATTAAGAACCGGTATTGGAATATACGTTTCCACAAATTCGGAGCTGTATTACAACGGTCAGTATGGAAATGCTACTGTTAGCGTTAGATACCAAAATGGCACACCGGTTTACCATGCCATGGTATTTATAGGCGAATCCCCACCAGGCATTATATTAAATGTATCATCAACAACAGGATTTACAAATAATTATGGAACTTACAAATTTGAATTTAAGATTATAGATGATAACCAGCTGATATATTCGCCAGGATACATGAATTCCATTAACATAACTGCAACTGCAGATTTGAATGGTTACAGACCGGTATCAAATTACACAGATATATATGCATCACCGCATCAGATTCGTTTAATTATGTCCGGAAGCACCGTTTTATATCCTGGAAAATATGATTATATTAATATAACGGTGCTAAACGGCAGTAAACCGGTTTCAGGCTATTCCTATAATATACAGGTTCCCAGCGGGGCATTGAAGATATATCCAATGCCTGGCCAGGGGATATACAATACATCAAATAATTACATTGGCATAGCAGAAAATGCAACATTGATAAATTATAATATAACCGGGGTATACGGTGAAACAGGATCAAACGGCATCATTGAATTGAAGCTTGGCTGTAACAATTCACTAAACTTCACGGCCAATGGAGATTTAATACATACATGGATCTTCCTTGGAAATTACTCTTCCGGTGTTTCAATGCCTGGAGAATCCGGATACACCCCAATAATGGAGCTGGGTTCACAGCTTCATGGCAATTATGGCGATGAAGAACCTGTTGAGATACCTTTAACAGTATCAAAATATATCGTTCCTGATATAAGAATTGATTATTCAATGAATTCTAATGGAACCTATAATATAAGCGCATATGCCTCTTTAAATAAGGAACCATTAAACAATTATAATATATCATTAACAGCGCAGAACATGCTTGGTCCAAATCGTGGATTCTTTAGCGATTCTGTAAACGGCTTCAATCCAAACTCATACTTTGCCTCAACATTAATGCCTGAGGTAAATATAACAACGGTAAATGGATATGCAAATACAACGTTCTATCCATGGTTCTACATTCCACTGGAAAATCCATATAATAATGAATTCATAACATTTATAAAGGATAATATAACATCAATGTACACACCTGCTGACGACTTTATTATAAGCGCAATATCACAAAATTCAAGTGCAAGTTCAATAATATATTCAAATCAATCGATAATCCAAAAACCTGTAAAAACATATATAAACATTAATATTTCAAATTCAGTAAGAATAGAAAACTCATTTATATTGGATTCCGGAGATCATGTATTGAATATAATATTAACATCTGGCAGTTTATACGGTCCCGGGATAAATGGAACATATGAGTTTATATACAATGGGAGATCTTCAAATTACACAGCTGTAAACGGTGAGTCACATTATTTATTAAATGTAAATAAAAATACGTCCATTGAAATAGTTTACAACGGCACAGTGTATAAATACAATATCTATGCAAACACATATATAATTAATAGAAACAGCATTTACCTGTATTTAATGATAATTTTCATTGTGGCATTCATAATTGCAATGCTTCTATTGATAATAAAAAGAAATCATTAATATAGTAAAATACATTTTACTTTTTATGAAGTTGGCTGTACTAATAGGCTGGAACGGCTCAATTATAGGCTCATTTATAAGGGCTGCCAGGGAAACAAATATAGATTTAAAGATAAAATATCCAAGGCTCGATCCGGTTGATGATGATTTTATAAATTTTATTAATGAAAGCGATGCTGTTTTCATACATCATTTCTCAGGCGAGAGCATATACAGTGATATATTATCAAAAATAGAGAATATTATATCAAAAAAGGATCTTGTAATAGCGATAGATCCTGTTCTAAGCAGATATTCAAAGATGGATCCAGGGGTTCAATCAAAGATCTCTGATTACTACTTTTATGGTGGCTATGAAAATATAAAAAACATGCTTTTGTATATAAAAAATTTAATAGAGCCGTGTGATTATGAAGAGCCTAAAAAGCTGCCATTTTCAGGTATATACAATGAATCAACCGGAAATAATTATAAAGGCTCTGTCGGAATACTTTTTTACAGAACCGCCTGGGCCGATAATGATACAATGATAGTCGATGCATTAATAAAGAGTCTTGAGGATCATAACCTAAAGGCCATTCCGGTCTTCACAAACGGCTTCGGCGATAAAACAAGAAATATAGAAAGTGCCGAGGAATGCATAAAAAAATACTTTTTAAATAAGGTTGATGCCGTAATAAACATGCTCTCCTTTTCATTAATAAAGGAAAACGATAAAAAAACGCTTATTAAAATGAACGTTCCTGTGTTCCAGGCATTGATATATTATTACAAAACACCTGAGGAATGGTTGGATTCCAGCGGCCTTGACGTCGTCAGCACAATAATGAGTGCAATGATACCTGAAATGGATGGAACAATAGAGCCCATAATAATCGGTGCAATTGAAAGGGTAAGTGAATCTGGTGCAGTATACAGAAAACTTGTACCATTAAATGATCAGATAATATACATGGTAAAAAGGATAGAAAACTGGATAAATCTAAGAAGATTAAAAAATAATGATAAAAAAATAGCAATAATATTACACTCAGGCTCATCATTTAAGGATCTTGAGGCAAACATTGGAACCGCAACAGGACTTGATACTCTTGAATCCGTTGTTAACATATTAAAAATACTCAAAAACAACGGTTACGACGTTTCAGTTCCTGAAAATGGCGGGGCACTTGTCAGGGAGATAATGTCAAAAAAGGCGATACCTGAGGGTAAATGGACATCAATAGATGATATAATTAACGGAAACTCATTTTATAAATTAAGCATAGATGAATTTAATAATTACTTTAACAGCCTGCCGGAATACTCAAGGAAAAAAATTATAGGGCGCTGGGGCATCTTAAATGATAAACGCGATTACATGGTCATGGACGGGAATTTTATAATACCGGGGCTTTTATATAAAAATGTTTTTATAGGCGTACAGCCAAAAAGGATAACATATTCAGACGATGTTAATAGCATAAGATCAATACACGATTCTGAAACTCCTGTGACCTATTACTGGCTGGCATTTTATTATTATATCGGGCACGTATTCAAGGCCAATGCAATAATACATGTTGGGACCCATGGAACCCTGGAGTTCACACCCGGAAAGGGCCTTGGTTTATCAGGTTCATGCTTCCCTGAGATATCAATTGGAACCATGCCGCATATATATCTTTATTCAACAAATGTACCAGGTGAGGGTATAATAGCAAAGAGGCGCAGCTATGCAGTGCTTTTAGATTATATAACGCCGCCAACAGCCTATGGTGATATTCCTGATGATGTAAGAAAACTTGAGGATCTAATAGATGACTTTGAGGAATCAGAAAAGAGTGAGAATAAAAATAGATCAGGCATGATAATAAAAAAAATAGAGGAAACCTGCAAAAACCTTGGACTTGATATAAGATTTGACGATCCTGGAAAGGCAACGCATGAGATAGAGCATAGATTAAACCTTTTCAAGGATTCAATAACATCAAAGGGATTATACACTTTTGCATCGAGCATCGATGATAACGATTTAATAGAATACGTTTCAACCGCCAGGCGCTTTGAAGTTGATCCAGAAACGGAGAGAAAAAAGATAATTAATTATTTAAATGGCCTTGAAAACATTGAGGAAGCAGATAAAAAAATAATAGAAAATCTAAGAATTTCCGGAATTAATGAGGAAAGAAACCTTCTAATGGCATTATCCGGGAATTACATAGAAACCGGTCCTTCAGGCTCACTGGCAAGGGGTAGATACGATGTTATACCATCAGGCAGAAACTTTTATGCTGTTGATCCATTTAAGATACCAACAAGATCATCATTTGAAATCGGAAGGATACTGGCTGAAAAGCTTATAAAAAATGAGCTGGAAAAAAATAAAAGGTATCCAGAAACTCTTGGATTTATTCTATGGTCAACGGATATTTACAGGTCTGACGGCGAGCTTGTATCACAGATACTTTACACCCTTGGCCTTGAACCGGTATGGCAGGAGGGCACCAACAAGATAAAGGATGTTGTACCAGTTCCAATTGAAAGGCTTGGCAGGCCAAGAATAGACGTTGTAATACAGGCCAGTGGTATAGTGCGTGACAATCTATTTAATGTAATAGAATTAATTGACACCGGCATAAATAAGATAGCTGCATTAAACGAAGGCGATGATGTAAATTACATTAAAAAGCATTACAGGGAGCTTAATCATCTAAACAGAATCTTTTCATCAAAGCCAGGCTCATACGGCTCCGGTGTAAGCAATGCTGTTGAATCCAGCAGCTGGAAATCAGAAAATGACCTTGCAGATGTTTTTATAGAGTGGATGGGCTATTCATATGGAAGGAACAACTTTGGCACAGAGGCAAAAGGCAATCTAATAAGCATTTCATCCAAAATAGAGTCAATAGTGCATAAAAGGGAGATTGATGAGATAGATATAATGGACGATTCATGCAATTACAGCTATGCCGGCGGGTTCTTCCTTGCATCTAAAAAGGCCGGCGCAAACCCGAATTTAATGTTCGAGGATACATTTAATCCATCAAGGCCCAGGGTAAGAACGATGGGTGAGGAAATAGAAAGAACCGTTGTTATGAAGCTTCTAAACGATGACTGGATATCATCGCAGAAAAAATTTGGATACCGCGGCGCCACAGAGATGTTAAAAAAGATCGAACACCTTTATGGCTGGGCTGCCACAACGAAAATGGTCAATGACAGAATATTCGATAGAATAGCTGATAAATTCTCATTAAATAATGAGATGAAAAACTGGTTTAAAAATGAGAACCCATGGGCATACAATGAAATAACATCGAGACTTATTGAGGCAAACAAACGCGGCATATGGAATACCGATAATGAAAGGATAAAGGCCCTGGAGGAATCATACATTGAAATGGAGGGTGAAACAGAATGAAAACGGTAAATTTTCCATTCTCGGCCATTGTAAAACAGGATCTGGTCAAGCTTGGCCTGTTAATAAATGCTATAGACCCTGGAATAGGCGGAATATTAATAATAGGTCCAAAGGGAATAGCAAAGACAACAATGGTAAGATCATTATCAGAGATACTTCCGGAGATAAAGAGCACCGGCTGCAGGTTTAACTGCGATCCTGATGATGAAAACAGTCTATGCGATGAATGTTTAGATAATTTAAAAAATAAAAAATTAAAAACAGTCTATAAAAAAATAGATATAAAGGAAATACCATTAAGCGCCACAATAGATCGTGTTGCTGGCTCCCTGGACGTAAAGGCAGCCCTCCATGGCGAGGTAAGGCTCAACGAGGGCATCCTTGGCGAGGCAAACAGAAACATACTTTACATAGATGAGGTAAACCTGCTTGACGACAGTATTGTCGACGCAATACTTGATTCTGCAGCAACCGGCATAAACAGGGTGGAACGTGAAAACCTTTCATATGTGCATCCTGCGAGGTTTATACTAATAGGTACAATGAACCCGGAGGAGGGTGATTTAAGGCCGCAGCTGCTTGACCGTTTTGGTATATCGGTCACCGCATCGCTTCCGGAGAGCATTGAAGAGATGGTTGAGATATCAAAAAGGGTTGAGGATTTTAACAGGGATCCAGTATCTTTTCAGGAAAGATACATGAAAAATGATATTTACATAAAAAATAAAATTATAAATGCAAGAATTAATCTTTACAGGATAAAAATCGATGATGATGACTTAAGGTATTTAGCCTCAAGGATCATGGAAAAAGGTCTTGGCAACAGGGCAATGATTGCAGCCGTGAAATCAGCAAGGGCCATAGCCGCATATTATGGCAGGAAAAAACCAGATAAAAATGACCTTGACCTTGCACTTTACTTTGCAATGAATCACAGATCAAAGGATGTAAAAAAGCCGGAAATAAACAATAATATAAACAATGATTTTGATCATAAAGATAATAAAGATGGCAGCAATGAAAACGATAAAAGCAGCAAAAATGATTATGAAATTCATAATCAAAAAGGCAATGAAAAGGATGTAAAATCCGTGGAGTTTAGAATAAAAACATCAAATGATTCCGGCAGGGTATCTACTGGCTCCGGATTTAACAGGGCATCATTTAGACCAGGAAGCCATCTTGATATCCATGGAACGCTTTTAAACATGGCCATGAACATGGATAAAAGTGTAATGCCATACGATCTTTCCTTTAAATCCAGGATATCACAGGGATCAATGCCATTCATAATTGCCGTGGATGCAAGCAAATCCATGAAATTTAAGAGCAGAATAAATGATGCGATAAACATATCATCAATGATATTAAAAGAGGCATATGTAAAGAGATCAAGGGTATCCCTTGTATCCTTCTCCGGAACACAGGCGAGTTTAATATCATGGTTCAGCAGGAACTTTAGCAGCATAGAGGCCTCATTGAGATCCATAAAAAGCTCCGGGAAAACGCCACTGGCTGATGCTCTAAGGCTCTGTGCCGATATTTCAAAACGATATAATAAAAAAACGGTATCATTCTTTCTCACAGATGGCCGTGGGAACTATCCTGATGCGTCATATAAAAGGATATACGATGCTGCAGAATACCTTGGAAGGTACAGCAGAGTCTTTGTTATAAACGATGATGACTTTTTGCCAGGATATAATAAAGCAATAGCCGATGCATCAAATGGAATTATATTAAAAAAGGACGAAAATTTAATCTTTGAGATAAAATCAAGGATATTATAAAAATTTTGATGTAGGAAAATTAATATACATTTTTAATAATTAATGATGGATTAAATGGACATAGAAACCTTTATTGACAAATGGGAAAAGGATCTGCTTGATACATCAAAGAACAATAAGATGCTTTACTTTGATGGCAAAAACTTTATAAAGATTGTATCACCAAGGATGTCCACCCTTTATGATAACCTTGTTTTAAAGGGAAAATCAATGAGGTTCCAGGAAAATGATGATGAGCACAGGCATGATGAAATAACACTTGCAAAAAAGGATTATGGAAAAAGATCGCTTTACAATTTATATTATTCATCAAGGAATTCAATAAATGAACATGGAATAAACACGCTTTACGTTTCACTTGGTATCTTAAAATGGAAGGATGATTTTAACAACGATATAGAAACGCAGATCTTTTTTATACCCGTTGAGATGCAAAGGCGTTTCATGAAGGATTACTCAATAAATTATATTGATGATGATATAATATTTAATCCAAACATAAAGAAGAGATTTGATGCCCTTGGCATAGATTTTAATTATGATATAAATTCAACAATGGATCTTTCAGAGGCAATGAAAATACTAAAGAATTCCATTAAGGGCACAGGCTGGAAGGTTATTGAATCATCATATATAGGTACAATATCATTTACAAACATAACAATATACGAGGATATAAGAAAGCATCATGCAGAGATAGAATCAAATGATCTGGCAAGAATACTTGCAAAGGATTATGAAAAGTTAAATGAGATAAACAGGATAATGCCGGCGGACATAGATTACAACGTCAGGAATGTGCTTGATGCAGATTCAAGCCAGCTTAAGGCAATATACGCGGCAAGGAAGGGTGCAAGCTTCATATTAATAGGCCCTCCAGGGACGGGAAAGAGCCAGACGATAGCAAACATAATAGCGGATTCCATGTACCTTGGCAAGAGCGTGCTCTTTGTCAGCGAGAAGAAGGCCGCCATAGACGTTGTTAAAAAAAGGCTTGAAAGGCTTGGTTTTGATGATTATATACTTGAATTCCACAGCAGCAAGGTAAAAAGCGATTTTATCAAATCCATTTATAAATCAATAGAGATGCAGAAGAACGTCGAGATGCCGCAGGAGCCAAAGGACCGCTTCACATGGATCCTTGACAATTATGTTAACGCGATACACAGGCGCCGTGGGAACATGCAGATATCAATATACGACGCTGTAAATAAATACATAGAGAATCTAACAGATTTAAACATAGAGATCAGCGATAATTTATTGAATATAAACAAGGATGCCTTTGAGGAAATAGAACTTGACCTAACGGAATTCGATGATTACATCGATATCATTGAGAATTATTATTCAATACCACTGCTAAAGCTCAAGGATGAGGATTACAAAAAACACAGCTCTGAGTTCTATGGCATTATAAAAAAACTTTACGATGATCTTTTAAAATCTGAAAAGTATAATAATATAATAAGTAACAATCTTGGAATAAATATATCATCTGTAAATGACATGATAAAATCAATAGATGTAATAAAAAGGCTCGATAAAAGCATAATTATAAAGGATGAAAGGCTCTTTGACAGGCATTTTATTGAAAACCTAAAAAACATGCACGATCAGATGGTTAAAAAGCAGGAGGAATTCAATTCAATGCTTGCAGAGATAAAGAAGAGGAGATCCGAGGATTTTCTAACCATTGATTTAAATGATCTAAAGGAGAGGCTGCTTTCTTATGGTTCAGTTTTTAAAAGGATGTCATCAGGATACAAATCGATGGTAAACACAATATTAAACTTAAGCAATGATAAATCAAGAAAGGACTATAACGATATTCTTGATGATATAAACTATGGCATTGCCATGCTTAATGTAAAAAAGGACATAGAAATATTAAAAAATGCAATAGAAAGTATATATCCAGATTACAGCGATGAAATTTATAATTATGTAAATGGCATAATAAATGTTTACAGTGATGTTCCGGATTCAATTATAAAATTTATTACATCAGGTTATTTAAACATTGAAAAAATAATGGAGGCAGAATCATTATTCATAGACATTTATAAAAATACTGGGTTTATAAATAACATGTTCCAGAATTTAAAAATCAGCGACAGCGATATATTTTCATGCAATATAAATGATCTTAAAAAATTCATAGATTCTGTTATTTCCCAGGATATAATAAAATTCATAAAATTCAGGGATATGATGAAATCCCTTGGTCTAAAGGGCATAAGATTGAGTTCAATACTTGGAAACAGGGTCTCGGCAAATGACATAATAAAGGCATTTAAAAAGGCATTCTATTCAAAGTTTATTGAAAGCTACATAGACCCATCGGTAATGCCATTTGATAACGATCCTGATAGCATAATAGCCAATTTTAACAGAATAAAACATGAAAGGTATATAACAAACTTCATAAAATATGATAAAAGGAGAATAGATATAAACAAGACCATTGTTTTATCAAGGCTGAACGAGAGAAGAATCGATTCAATAGCAAAGAACCCGGAGGCAATAAGGATAATAAAGACCGAGAATGCAAAGAAGAAGAATTTCATGCCCATAAGATCGATAATATCATCTCTTGGCGATTTTATTTTTAATATAAGGCCATGCTTTATGATGAGCCCGTTAACCGTAAGTGAATATATTGATCCGGAAATAAAATTCGATCTTGTGATCTTTGATGAGGCCTCACAGATAAGAACAGCAGAGGCCATAGGATCAATTATACGTGGAAGGCAGGTTATAATCTCTGGTGATGATAAGCAGCTCCCGCCAACGACGTTCTTCCAGGGTATAGACGAGGAACCTAATGATGAGAATTATACAATACTCGAGAACATACTTGATCAGTACGATTCAATGAGCCTGAACAGGATACAGCTGCGCTGGCATTACAGAAGCTATGATGATAAATTAATAGCATTTTCAAACAAGCATTTTTATGACAATACACTTGAAACGTTTCCATCTTCTTATATAAATCCTGACGATTCCGGTGTCTTTTTTAATTACGTCGGCGGTTCATACGATCGTGGGAAAAAACGTATAAATGATATTGAGGCCGAGAAGATAGCAAATATAGTAAAGGAGGAAATAAATTATGTTAAACCGGATCATATATCAATAGGCATAGTCACATTAAATGAATCGCAAAGACAGCTAATAACATCAAAAATTGAGGATATATCAAAAGACGATGAAATAATAAAGGATGCATTGAACAGGGACGCAATCTTCGTAAAGAACCTTGAAAACGTTCAGGGCGATGAGAGCGATGTTATAATAATAAGCCTTGGCTACGGAAAGGATAAAAACGGAAAGATGACAATGAACTTCGGGCCTATAAACGCTGCGGGCGGTGAAAAAAGATTAAATGTTGCAATAACCAGGGCAAGGAGGAAGCTAATAATCGTTTCATCCTTCATGCCCGAGGATATAAAGATCAATGAGAACACCGCCCTTGGAGTAAAACTATTAAAAGAGTACATGGAATTTGCTATAAGCAGCGATGCATCATATATGAAGATAAAGAACAACGATATGATCATTGATTACATATACAGGGAGCTGCGTTCCAGGGGATTTAACATGGAAAAGGACATAGGATTTTCAAAGCATAACATACCACTGGCGGTTTTAAATAACACAGGTGATAAATACATACTTGGCATTGAAACCGATGGCTGGACATACTATGAGATGAAAACAGCCAGTGAAAGGGAGCGCATAAGGAAAAACGCCCTGGAGGATCGTGGCTGGCATGTATACCGCGTCTGGTCACTTGATTTTATAAAAAACATGGACGGCGTAATAGATGATATAATAAAAACGATATCAAATTTAAATGAAAATGCAATGCTCTAGTATAAATACAATTTTATTATAACCGTTTCATGGACATTTCATGTAAAATAGCATCGATTAATCTCAAGAATCCATTAATTCTTGCATCAGGCATACTTGACGAGAATGCATATACAATGAAAAAAATTCTTGAACATGGGGCCTCGGCGGTTGTTACAAAATCGATAGGCATGTATGAGCGCAGGGGTTTTGAAACACCTGTTATTTACGATGAATATCCATACTTTATAAATGCAATAGGACTTTCAAATCCAGGTATAGATGCATTCTCAGGTGAGATGGAGATATTAAGGGGAAGCAATGTCATAGGAAGCATCTTTGGAACAGGTCCGGAGGATTTTTCATATCTTGCAAAAAGGATGGAGGATTACGGTGCCATAGCCGTTGAATTAAATCTTTCATGCCCGCATGTAAAGGGTTTTGGCCTTGAGGTTGGTTCAGATCCTGGGCTTGTTGAATCAATAGTTTCTGAGGTCAAATCAAAGGTGAATATACCTGTTTTTGCAAAGCTAAGCCCGAACACACATGATATACTTGAGGAGGCGCGGGCCGCTGAAAAGGCAGATGCACTGGTGCTTATAAATACATTAAAGGCCATGAAGATTGATATAAACGCAAGGATGCCAGTTCTAAGCAACATCTACGGCGGTCTTTCTGGAAGATCAATAAAACCCGTTGGTATAAGATACGTTTACGAGGTATCAAGGGAATTAAAAATTCCAGTTATAGGTGTTGGCGGCATAGAAAACTATGAGGATGCAATAGAGTACATCATGGCAGGGGCCTCGGCCGTTGAAATAGGTACCGGGATCTACAGGCACGGCAAGAAGATATTTTCGGAAATAACCAATGGCATACTAAATTTTATGAAGGAAAATAATATAGAATCACTAAGTGAGATAAGGGGATGTGCTATAAGATGAAATACTCGTATATTATAAACAATGTAAGGGAAAATGAGAAAACACATACAATATTCTTCGATGCGGACTTCAATGCCATGCCAGGGCAGTTCATAATGGTCTGGGTTCCCGGATACGGCGAGATACCGTTGTCATTATCATACACAGGAAAGCCAAAGGCGATTACAATAAAGGCATACAATGAACTTGGCATGAGATTAATAAATTATAAAAAGGGTGAAAGGCTCTTCTATAGAGGGCCATACGGAAACCATTTCACGCTTGTTGACGGCAAAAAATTAATAATAGCTGCAGGTTCTGGAATAGCGTCAATGCATCCATTAATAGATGATAATTCCATTGTAATAGAGAGCCTGAAAAATGGCTCAGACATTATATTCGAGGATGAATTAAGGGACAGGGCCATATTTACAACGGACGACGGAAGCCGTGGTATAAAAGGTCATGTAATAGATGCCTTAAAGGATATAAAACTGGATGATTTTGATATTATATACGTATGCGGCCCAGAGTTAATGATGAAATCAGTCTTTGATTTCTTAAAGGATAAAAATGTAAGGGCAGAGTTCTCGCTTGAGCGTGAGATGAAGTGTGCTGTCGGCATCTGCGATTCATGCTCCATTTCCGGGATACAGCTCTGCACGGAGGGGCCTGTATTTTCAATTGAAAAATTAAAGGAAATGCCTGAATTCGGGGTTTCAAGATTGTCCTATTCAGGAAAAAGAATCTTCATAAAGGTTTAATATTATTAAATTATATTATTTCATGGAAAAATCCATCGAGGAGCTTTGCATTTTCAATGAGGATAATCTATGCTATTTGCACAAGGGCTATATAACAAGATGCAGCCTGTGCTTCAATTTTAAGACGGCAGAAAAATTATTATATCAGGGCAGGGGACTTTACAATCTCTTTGATTATATAAAATACAGGAAACTCGATTACATATTTCCGGACGGAAACGAAACCCAGAATACACTGGAATAATTTAAATTGTTTATAACGATTATGTAGCGGGCCCGTGGGGTAGTTAGGATATCCTGTTGGCCTTCGAAGCCGAGGACCCGGGTTCAAATCCCGGCGGGCCCGCTTTATTTCTCTGATAGACCAAGCATTTTTGCTATTTTTATATCATTCTCCACCCAGGATTGATCCGGGGCCTGTATTATATAATATCCGTCCAAATCATCATATTTATCAGAGCTTTTAAGCAATTTATAGTACGGCCTCCTGGCAGGCCATTCTATGGCTTTTGTATCTATAAATTCTCCATGTACATTGTTAAAATACTCTTTTAATAATGATAGCCCATGCTCGTAATTGTATCTTTCCATGTCTGAAACACCTTTGAAATGCACTGCAAGATGTTTGTAAACGTCAAAATCGCATTCAACATCGTTGTTTAAAATTCTGCCTGCAAGCTTCATTGCAGCACAATCACTGTGTGGCATGTATATAATCCTGTCAGGTTTAAGCGATTTTATTTTTTCTATTATATCATAGATTACGCCGCCGGCGTTTCTTATTATTATATCCGCCCTGTTCTCAAGATATCTGGATAAGCGGTAATCCATGCATGATATTAATACATCCATGAATGCAAATGTAATAATATTATATATCTTTATATTAATTCATTTTGATATTACATTCTCTGGCATCACCATGGAAACAACAAAGTTTGGCTCATCAACAATCTCACTTATCCTGAGATTGCCGGCAACACTGCATAATATGTAAGATTCCTCCTCTGTTATGTTTAGCTCCCTTGATAGGTAATTTATCATCTCTGATGTTGCCTCCACTGCCGCCTTATAAATATCATTATTTATTCCGGTCGTTGCTATTACATTCCCTGAATAGTTCTCATTTGAGTATATTATCGGTGTTTTTAAATTGCGATTCTTTATTAACCTAATTTTTATTTTTAAAACAGCGGAGGTTTCTATTGCGGTTCCACAGACCTCGCCATCGCCCTGGGATGCATGCGGATCCGAAAATGATATGAGCCCACCATTAACGTTTACAGGGAGCAAAACCTTTGATCCAGATCTTATTAATCGGTTATCCATGTTGCCACCAAAGTGCTGTGGCGGTATCATCTCATATTTTCCAAGCGCAGGTGCCGTGCCAATTATGCCTATAAATGGGTTCAATGGTATTTTAATGCCTTTTAGAAAGTTTACTCCCCTGGCATAACCATTTTCAATGTCCCAGATAAATAACCTTTCATTGTATCTATTTTTTAAAAGGCCAAAATTATTTATTATGGCACTCCAGCCCCATCCTCCTGTTTTTATATCATATATCTCAACCTCTATGGCATCGCCAGGCTCTGAACCATTTATATAAACAGGCCCAACTGCCGCATCAACCCTTGAGTTATCTATTTTCATATCCCTTGAATCGTACCTGATCTGATTCGTTGATGAGTCCGGTATATTTATATTTAAAACGTCACCATCGTTTATGTAAATAACAGGCTTATTAATTGCATTCCATGAAAAATGGAGATTCTTATCATCAAAACCATCTATATCAAACATAAAACTTAATATCATTTTATATCTAAAGCTTTTTTAAAAGATATTTACCTTTAAAAAACAATATATGTTTTTTATACATACACTTTTATGATTGAGGATAAAATTGCAGATTTTGTTGTAAGATCAAAATATGAAGATCTTGATGATGATACAGTAAATGAAATAAAAAAGCGCTTTGTTGACGCCGTTGGCGTTGCCTATGCATCCATGGATTCACCTGCATACAATGCAATAAAACATCTTGCAGATTATTCACAGGGCAATGCACTTACATTTGGAATAAAAAATACAGAACCAGGACTTTCCGCATTTATAAACTCGCTTTTAATAAGATATCTGGATTTTAATGATACATACCTTTCCCTGGAGCCATTGCATCCCAGTGATATGTTCGGGACAATAATCTCCGCGGCATCATTGTTTAAAAAAACCGGCAGGGATATAATAAAGGCCGCTGCAGTCGGCTATGCGGTTTCAATGAAATTCTGCGATTCAACGACATTAAGAAAGAAGGGTTACGATCATGTTAATTTTACAGAGATCGGCATGGCAGCAGCTTTATCATCATTATTAAACTTTGATATTGATCAGACAATAAACACGATATCAATAGCGCTGGTACCGCATATAGCATTGCGGGAGAGCAGGGTAGGAAGCCTTACAATGTGGAAGGCTGGTGCAACCGCGGAATCATCAAGAAACTCCATTTTCGCAGCCCTTGCAACGCTACATGGATTCACGTCGACGAAGACGCCGCTTAGCGGTGAGCTTGGCTTTGTAAATATAATAGCCAGGGACATAAACAAAAACGTTTTTGATGATCTCGATGTAAATTACATGAAAAAAACGTATATAAAAAAGTATCCTGTTGAGTACCATGCACAGGCCGCAGTGGCTGCATCATTATACCTATCAAATAAAATAAGCGTTGACAAAATCAAAAAAATTGATGTTTACACATACGAGGCGGCAATATCCATACTTGCAGACAAGAGCAAATGGAACCCTGAAAACAAGGAGACTGCCGATCATAGCCTGCCGTTTATAATAGCCTCAACAATGATAAACAGATCATTCTGGCTGGAGAACTATAATATTAACGAATACAGGAAGGCCCGTGATTTAATGAAAAAAATAAACATCATAGAGGATTATAAATACACAAATGAGTATCCAGAGAAACTGCCAATAAAGATTGTAATAAACGACGATATTGAAAAATATATAGATATACCTGAGGGCCATTATAAAAGGCCAATGAGTTTAAGCTCAATAGAGGGAAAATTCATTAAATTAACAAATAACAAAAAATTACTTGATAAACTATGGCATTTAGATTCCATGGAGGCGATAGAGATTGAATGATCTTCTTGATTATGATTTTTTAACCGTTCCTGGTATATTTAACGGTTTCTCCGCAAGGCTGGCCAGGCAATCAGGCTTTATTGCAGGCTACCTGTCCGGGGGTGCACTGACATCATCGATGGGCCTTCCGGACCTTGGCCTGATATCATTAACTGAGCTTGAGAATTCTGTAAGAATCATAAAAGAGGTTTCAGACATAAAGATCATTGTTGATGCCGATACAGGCTTTGGCGAGGCCCTGTCAGTATACAGGACATTTAAGGTTCTTGAAAGGGCGGGCGCAGACGCCATTCAAATAGAGGATCAAAAGATGCCAAAGAGGTGCGGCCACCTTGACGGAAAGGAAATAATAGATGCATCAAACATGGTTGAAAAGATAAAGGCTGCAGACATGGCCAGAAAAAATGCATTGATAATAGCAAGGACCGATGCCAGGGGTGTAACAGGTATTGACGATGCAATTGAACGTGCAAAGATGTACATTGAGGCTGGCGCCGATATAATATTTCCAGAGGCATTAAAAACAAAGGATGAATTCAGGTACTTTTCATCTATGGTAAAGGCACCGCTTCTTGCAAATATGACAGAATTCGGAAAAACACCGTTTATAACTGCAGATGAATTTAAAAAGCTTGGATACAGGTTTGTTATATTCCCTGTTACCGCATTCCGGGCTGCAGCACTTGCAATGAAGAGATGCTATGAGGCACTTTATAATGATGGAACGCAAAAAAATATAATAAACGATTTAATGACAAGATCCGATCAATACAAGGTTATAAACTATGATTTTTATGCAAATATGGATGGTAAAATAGCTGACTGGAGGCATGCCAATGGACGTTGATCTTGGACTTGAAAACACATATATAAAGCATACGAAGCTTACATACATCGATGGTGAGCTCGGTGTACTGAGATACCGTGGATACGATATAAACGATGTTGTAAACAATCTATCGTTTATGGAAACTGCATATCTAATGCTTTACGGAAGGATACCTGATTCAAAAGAATTAAAATTATTCAGTTCATACATAGGCGATGGAAAGCTTCCCGAGAGGATCTTCTCAATGATCGATACATTTCCAGAAGGAGATCCACTCTCCATGGCATCATCTGTTTTTGCAGCACTTGCAATAGATAATAATATGAAATGGTCAATTGATGAAAATAAGAGGAATGCTGGAAGGATAATAGGTCTATCATTTAATGTCTTTGCAAATATATATCTTCATATAAAAGGAAAAAAGCTTTACAATATAGATTTAGGCGATCCTGTTAGTGGTTTTCTCAGGGTTACAAATAACATGGACCCAAAAAATGTAAAGGCATTTGAGGCAGCAATGATACTATATATGGATCATGAGATACCTGCATCCACAACAGCGGCCCTTGTAACCGCATCGACGCTATCAGATATGCTATCATCATTATCATCTGCAATGAACGCATTGAAGGGGCCGCTCCACGGTGGTGCTGCGGAAAACGCATTTCTTGAATTTCTCGATATTGGCAGCCCGGAGAACGTTAAACCATGGTTCAATGAGCATATAATAAAAAACAGGGAAAGGCTAATTGGCTTCGGTCACAGGGTCTATAAAACATACGATCCAAGGATTAAAAAGTTCAGGGAGCTTTCGATGTCCCTATGCGATGAAAAAAATAGGATAATACTTGATACGGCGCTGGAGCTTGAAAGGGTTGCCCTGGATTACTTCAGGGAGAAAAAGATCTATCCAAACACGGACTTTTTCTCTGGCCTTTTATTTAATGAGCTTGGTTTTGAACACTGGTTTTTCACATCATTATTTGCACTTTCCAGGGTAACCGGGATACTGGCGCATATAATAGAATACAACGAAAATGAACAGAGGCTGATAAGACCAAGGGCCATATACAATGGCGATGGTGAGAGATTTATAAAAAGATAGGTGATTATTATGGACAGAATAATGTTTGAAAATGGAAGCTGGATAGTACCAGAAAAGCCTGTAATTTTGTATGCAAATGGAGACGGCATAGGTCCTGAGATAATGGATGCAACCAGGAAGGTTGTGGATGCTGCCACGGCCATGGAGAAAAAATCCATAGCATGGAAGGAGATCCTCCTTGGAGATAGGGCCGAGGAATTAAAGGGCGATAGATTTCCGGAGGAATCAATAAAGGCAATAAATGATTACAGGGTTCTTTTAAAGGCGCCTTTGAATACACCTGTTGGCAAGGGCTTTAAATCGATAAATGTTAGAATAAGGATGTTGCTTGATCTGTACGCAAACATAAGGCCTGTAAAGTTCATGCCGGGTCTTGAAAGCCCATTAAAAAATCCAGAAAAGGTTAATTTAACGATCTTTAGAGAAAACACTGACGATCTTTACCTTGGCTATGAATGGAGCTACGACACGGATGAGGCAAAAAGGATAAGAAAATTCCTCAAGGACGAGTTTAACATAGATATAAGCGACGACTCTGGTATAGGCATAAAGCCAATGAGCAGGTATAAAACACAGAGAATAACAAGGCTTGCGGTAAAATATGCCATGGATAACAATCTTAAAAAGATAACAATAATGCACAAGGGAAACGTCATGAAGTACACAGAAGGTGCATTCAGGGAGTGGGCATATGAAACAGCACTGAATGAATTTTCTGATTACGTATCAAGAGACGATGATAAAAAGATAATAATAAACGATATAATCGCGGATAACATGTTCCAGCAGATAATAACCAGGCCAGATGAGTATCAATTAATTCTTGCGCCAAATGTTGACGGTGATTACATCTCGGATGCGGCCGGTGCCTTAATAGGCAATATAGGCACGCTTGGCGGTGCAAACATCGGCGACAACGGTGCAATGTTCGAGGCTGTTCATGGTACAGCGCCAAAGTACGCCGGAAAGAACGTTGCAGATCCGCTTGGGCTGATACGCGGTGCGCAGTTAATGCTTAGATACATGGGCTGGAACCGTGCAGCTGATGCAATAGAAAAGGCAATACAGGCATCAATAAACGAAAAGAAGGTTACAAACGATCTTGCAAGGTTCTTTAACGTTGAGCCTCTTGGCACCAGGGAATACGGTGATTACCTTGTAGATAAAATAAAGGTATTAGTTTCTTAAATTTACATTTTTTATTGCAATTATAATCCCTGGTATTATCACTGGTATGGCTATGTATACCAGGTTTATATTTGTATAAAAGCCAAGGATTATCATTAAAAGCATGCCTGAAAAGACAATCGCAGAAATTAAAATATAGAATTTGTTATGGTTATTTTTCCCTGAGAAGAAGTAAAGGCCTGTAAAGCCATCCATGCAGAACTCTGCCAGCAGGAAGGCGCCTGATAGTGATAAAAGTTCTGCAAAGAAATTCTCTATTGATGGTATAAAAAGCATAACAGCATTTACAATCTCGGTTAATAATGCTATTATAATCAGGGATATTAATGGGCTTCCGCGTTTATCTATGTAGCCAAATGGCCTGAACATTATACCATCCCTGGCCATTGAATACCATGCCCTGCTCAGTATGTATGTTGTGAGCCATAGAGAGCTTGCGGTTGATGATATCACAGCTATGAGCATTATCCACGAATCGTCTGATATATAAGATGCCCAGGCAAATAATGGATCATCACTTAATGATAACATGCCTGCCGGCGTTTCCATTTCCATGAGCGTCATTGTTATAATATATATTATAAAAACAAAGATCAAACCAATGATTCCAGTTGTTCCAGGATATCTATTTTTATTCATTGATTCCTCAGAGGCATATGAATCTATCTCCCAGCCATCCATTATTGTTGCTATTGCCAGGAAACCGGCTATAAACATGTAAGGTCTTTTTATCTTTAATGGGTCAACCCAGGAGAATGAAAATTTGTTTATGTAATGCTCAGGAAAACCTTTTATTGCAAGCACAAGGAAGATTAAAATTACCGTGATCTCTGTTATTATAAATATCTCGGTTGCCCTGGATGTTGGTCTTGCCCCGAGTGCAAGGAATAAAAACGATATAAGTATCCAGAATGAGCCGATAAGGAATAAATTAACCGTGCTTTCCGTAACAAGTCCAAATAATTTTAAAAGATCCATTGTGTACTCGCCTGCAGGTATAACTATCGGCGGTATCGAGAAAAAATATGCAAGTGAAACTATCCATGACTGAAATCTGCCGTATCTATCCGAAACAAGATTTTTTCCCCAGACATAGGATGCACCGGCATTTGGGATACTTCTGTTAAATTTTTTAAAGATTAATGCAGCAAGGAGAAAGAACGGCATTGCAATTATAATTCCGAGCAGGGATTGAAATCTTAGATAATAAAATATCACGCCATACGAGGCTGCTATGCTGAATGCCGGTGCAACGCTTGAAACGGAAAGTGCTATCAGATCATTGAATTTATGAACGTTCTCCCTTAATGATCCAAACTCCATTAAAATCACTTAAATATATTTTATTTTTAGTAAATTCATTTTATTATATAACACTTTCCTGATATCTTTTTATATACAATTTATATAACGCCCTTATGACAATCATAGACCGGCTGAGAGATTCGTTTAATAATACATACTACGATACTGATAATAAAATACTGCATTTCTCAAAGCTGTTTCTTGTAATATCATTAGCATTTACCATAGCGGCGATGATTATTAACTCATTTTATTCGATTTTTCTATCATATAATATATTATTTAAGATTGGCATCATCATTTTTATAATTTCAAATATAATATATGGATACTATGCATCATATATTTATAATAAGGATAATATAGAGATTGATAACAATATCTATTCAATACTAATGCCGATGTTCTTTTTTATAGGCATAGCAAATGTAATAACTGGTATACCATCGGACTTTACATCAGGCATAATTATAATAATAGGACTGTTTTTTGCATTTTTTTACATAGTCTTTGATAAGGATCAGGTTTTAAAGAGGATACTATTAATAATAGGAATAATACTTTTAAGTTACGGGCTATCTTTATCTGTATCACCGCCATTTTATTTCTCATTTTCAGATTATTTTATGAACTCGGCCTACTGGGCAATAGCAATAATAATATTTCTTGTCTTTGATATAATATCACTTTTCTTTGGCAATGGATACATTTCAAGATTATTCAATTTGTCAGGAAAATCACTTGCAATCTTCATCTTTGGCATTGGAAACATATCCGGCGGTGCAATAATTCTTGGATTTTCAAGCGGTCCATATTTCAACGGGCTTTTATCTGAGGCCGACGTTGCAAGGATAATATATATATTTGCAGGCTCATTCTCAATAATAGCAGGTGTCTTTATAGTAATTTACAGCTTTTTATACTTCTATAATTCATTAAAGCGTGGGTATTACATTCATTAAGTATTATTTTAGATAAAAATATATCATTTTTTATTATACATAATCATGGTATTTGATAATCTTGGTGAGTATCTTAATTTTTTAAGGGAAAGGAATGACCTTGTTGAAGTAAATGATCCTGTTGACACAGATCTTGAGCTTACATGGATATTAAGCGAGGAGCAGCGTATTGGCAAAAGGAGATCGATGATCTTTAAAAATGTTAATGGCTATGACATCCCTGTTGCAGGCAATCTGTTCGCAAGCGATGAAAAAATAGAATACATACTCGGTGATAAGCCATTTAACATAGGAACAAAACTAAAGAATCTTGTCAGAATACCTGATAACACGGAATCAATGATATCACGCGGCCTTGAGATGCTAAAGGAGCTCAGCGGTTTAAAACCGCATATAGGCAGCAGAAAGGACTCGGAGTTTAATGTTCTTGAAAAGGTTGATCTAAACCGCTATCCGATATGCAAAACCTGGCCGGATGATGGTGGGAAATTCATCACAATGCCGATGGTTATTACAAAGGATCCTGAAACAGGCCAGAGGAACGTTGGAACCTACAGAATGCAGGTCTACGATTCAGAGACAACGGGCATGCACTGGCATATACACAAAGGCGGTGCCGAGCAGATGTCAAAGTATAAAAAGCCCATGGACGTTGCCGTTGTTATAGGCTCTGATCCGCTCACATTCTTTTCATCGGTTGCACCGCTGCCCAACGGTATAGATGAATTCTCCTTTAGGGGTCTTCTTGCAAGGAAGCGTATGGATCTTATTAAGGGTGAGACTGTGGATCTGGAATATCCAAGGAATTCAGAGATCGTTCTTGAGGGCTATGTCGATCCATCTGAAACAAGGCTCGAGGGTCCATTTGGCGATCATACCGGTTACTATTCCTTGCAGGAACAGTTTCCTGTGTTTCATATAAAAAAGATCATAGAGAAAAAGAATCCAATTTACACAACGACAATCGTTGGAAAGCTATGGCATGAGGATGTTAGAATAGGAAAGGCCATTGAAAGGCTGTTTTTACCATTAATACAGATTCAGATACCCGAAATCGTTGATTTAAACACCATGGAGGAGGGCGTCTTTCATGAAATGATCGTTGTTTCTATAAAGAAGAGGTACCCGGGCCATGCAAAGAAGGTTATGTTCTCAATCTGGGGAACAGGGCAGCTAATGCTTTCTAAGATTGTTGTAATAGTTGATGATGATATTAATATACATGACAGGTCACAGGTTCTCTGGGCCATAGCAACCAGGGTTGACCCGGCAAGCGATGTTTTAATAATACCAGGTACACTAACTGATAGTCTGGATCATACTGCAAGGACATTTAACTACGGTTCAAAGATGGGCATAGATGCAACAAAGAAGCTTAAGGGTGAAAATTATAACAGAACGTGGCCGGATGTGCTTTCAATGACCGGCGATATAGAGAAAAAGGCCGATGATATAATATCGAAATTAACCGGTAAAAACTAATGCAATATTAAAGATATTTTTAATTTGCATTATGATTAAGATAAAATATAATTTTTATCATTATGCATAACAAAATCATTTATATTATTATATAATGTTTAATTATGGAAGTCGATCCTGTCTGTGGCATGAAGGTTGAAAAAAGGATAGAAAGCGAGTACAACGGTAAAAAATACTATTTCTGCTGCGACCACTGTAAATCAGAATTCGAAAAAAACCCCTTAAAATATATAAGGTGATAAAATGCCTGTTGATCCGGTCTGCGGTATGTATGTCCCTGAGGATTCAAAGCTTTTCATTGAGGAGAACGGTAAAAAATACTATTTCTGCTCAGAGACATGCATGAAAAGCTTTAAAAATCCCGAGATGGAGGCATCATCTTTAAGGCGCAGACTGGTCATTTCATGGGCATTTTCAATACCGGTTATCTTAATAAATTATATATTTCATTTTCATTACATGAATATAGCAATGCTGTTTTTATCAATTCCGGTTGTTTTTTATTCTGGAATCCCATTTTACAGGGGTTCATTTACGGCAATAAAAAACAGGATGGGCAACATGGATCTTTTAATAAGCTTGGGCTCCATAACCGCATTTACATTCTCTTTTATAATAACGTTTTTTAATGTGTTTTTTGTTAAATACACATATTATGATGCTGCTGATTTCATAATAACATTGATATTAACAGGAAGCTACATAGAAAGCATAACAAAGAGGAGGGCAAAATCATCGGCAAACAGGCTTTTGTCAATTCTACCAGAAAAGGCCCATCTATTTAACAATGGAATAATAATGGATGTACGCCCTGACAGCCTTAAGGAAAATGATATTGTTCTTGTCAGACCAGGTGAGATAATCCCGGTTGATGGATTTATCATCTCAGGAGAATCAGAAATAAATGAATCAATGATAACAGGAGAGTCCATGCCGGTTTTTAAATCGATTAACGATAACGTTATCTCAGGAACAGAGAATGTAAATGGTGAATTAAAGATTAATGTAACAGGCTCCGGCTTAAATTCAACTGTCGGTAAAATAAATTCAATGATAAATATGGCCGCCCTTGGCAGAACAAAAATACAGAGAACCGCGGATATCTTCTCATCGTACTTTGTACCGGTTGTTATTGCCTCTGCGCTTGCATCATCACTTGCATGGTATTTTTATCTTGCATATATAAAATTTCCGTATGCGCCTGTAATATCTATACTTGTCTTCGTTTCCGTCGTGGTTATAGCCTGCCCATGTGCCATAGGGCTTGCAGCCCCTGTTACACTATTAATATCAGCAGACGAATCTGCCGGCATGGGCATAATAATAAAAAACGCAAGCTCAATGGAAAGACTATCAAAAATAGACACTGTTATCTTTGACAAGACAGGGACGTTAACTGAAAATATGCCGGATATAGAAAGGCTGGAAATAATGGGCGATGCCAATTATATAAAATCCGTGATATACTCCATTGAGGAGCTGTCAAACCATCCTGTTGCAAGGGCCCTTGTTAAATATTTAAATGGGGCAGGTACATTAAATGTATCAAACTTTCGTGAGATACCAGGTTACGGCGTAACCACACTTATTGATAATAAAATGGTTGAGATAAAAAGGCAAAAAAACTGCATAAATGTTTTTATTGATAATCAGCGTGTGGCAAATATATTAATATCATATAAAATAAGGGAATCATCTTATAAAATAATAAAAAAGTTAAAAGAGAACAATATAAAAACATTAATTGTAACAGGGGACAGCTATAAAAACACAAAGAATCTTGCATCAAAACTTGGCATAGATCATTTCATATGCTCGGCAACGCCTGAATTAAAAGCGAAAATTGTAAGAAAACTTCAGTCTTCAGGTAAATATGTTATGTTTGTTGGCGACGGGATAAACGATACAGTTGCAATGGAAACCGCCGATGTTGGCATATCCATGGGCTCCGGATCTGATATAAGCAAGGAGACTGGTGATATAATATTATTAAATGATGATCTTTTAAATGTATACAATACAATAATGATAGGAAGAAGTACAATAAAAAAGATAAGGCAGAATATATACTGGGCCATTGGATACAATTCAGCATTAATACCGGTGGCCGCTGGAATACCTGCAATATTTCTTGGTCTATCATTATATTATGTAATGCCAATACTTGCAGCCCTGGCAATGGGAATGAGCTCAACGACTGTTGTTTTAAACTCGCTTAGAATAAGAAAAAGCATAGAGAATGAACTATTTTATTGATAATGTTATATATACACCTGCAAGTGTTATTATTGAACCAATAATTTCAAGCATGTTTGGATATATTCCGAGTATTATAAATGTCATTATATACGCAAAAACCGGAACAATCAATGATCCTGCACTTGCTTTTATTGGGCCAAGCAATTTAATGGAACTGAACCATAAATAAAAGCCAACGGCCTGGGCCAGAATTCCAAGCAATATTAATATTATGTACAATGAATATTTAAAATAGAAATATGCAGGTGTTATTGCAAGCACTATTGGTAATGCAAAGGCATTCATGAAAGCATTTAATTTTATATTATTTGCCGATTTTAAATTCCTTGAAAAATAGACCGTGCCACCGGCCCATGAGATGCCGCCCAGTAGCGATATTAAAACCCCGGGATCGAATCTTGCAGATGTTACTGATAATGCTATGCCTGCAAAACCGATCAATATGCCGGCCATGTACCTAAATGATACATGTATGCCAAGGATCATCTCAATAATTATGACAAACAGAGGCTGTGTGTATCTCATTACTGCTGCGAGTCCTGGATTTGATGATATTGATACCCCAACGTTTAAAAAAACCATAAAGGCAATAACGTTTAAAAGTGCGTTGATTACCTCTTTTTTGCCATACTGGTAACCCCTGGATATTAAGAAAAAGAACAGGGCTGCAATGCCTATCCTTGTCCAGGTTATTATTATTGGTGATATATATACAGCGATGATCTTTGTTAATGGATATGTTAATCCCCAGATGATTCCAAGAAATATAAGGTATACATATCCAGGGTTTTTCATTATTAATAATAATTATATTCTATTAAAATTTTAAATTTCCATGGATCTATTTGGGTTCTATTAATGTACCGGATTGATTTAATAATTTTTAAAAATATTAATTATTAATCACTAAATTATTTATTACAAAATGTTTAAATATTTATAAACAATACACATTTATAAACATTAAGTTTGAAACCTATTTATGGTGATAATTATGGAATATGATAGGAAATACGCAAACTTCCTCATGGCATTGCTTGCAATGATCATCGTTGCGGTAATGTACGTTGAGGGTATGTTAACGCCATCCCTGCCCTCGATAGCGGAGGGCTTTCACGTTACAGTTGATCAGGTAAGTCTGGTTTTATCAACATATCTGTTAACCGGTGTTGCATTAAGCCCTGTTGTCGGCAAGCTCGCCGATCTCTATGGAAAGAAGAGGATGATGTCCATTGTTATGATTATTTATGCGGCTGCAGTATCAGTTACGGGCTTTTCACCCGATTTTACATTCATGGTTGCATCCAGGGCAGTTCAGGGCATAGGATTAACAATAATGCCGCTTGGCATGGCCATTGTTCGTGAGCAGTTCCCAAAGGATCTTGTGCCAAGGGCACAGGCACTTATAAGCGGCATGTTTGGCGCCGGTTTTGCTGTAAGTCTGCCTCTTGGATCATTAATCTCAAATTACTATGGCTGGAGGATGACATATCATACTGCGATACCATTTATACTTGCACTTGCCGTGCTTACAATAATAAAGGTGCGTGAATCAAGGTATAGAAGACCTGATGTAAAGATTGATTATATCGGCGCCATTGCCCTTGGGACACCGCTTGCACTGATAGTTCTTGCCATGTCCGATGGCTCATCATGGGGCTGGACCTCGCCACTGTTTTTATCTGTAATGCTCGCCGGAATAATTCTATTAATTCCAATGCTCATATACGAAAGAATATACTCAAGAAATGGCGGTGAGGCAATATTCGATATGAAGCTATTATCCGAAAGAAATGTCCTTGTTGCCAATGTTGTTTTAACAGTGGCAGGCATGGGTATGTATCTATCCATGCAGGCCCTTTCATACAAGTTTGAGACGCCAGAACCTTATGGCTTTGGCTTATCAATACTTGGAACCGGCATATCAATGGTTTCATTTGCAATCGGCATGATACTCTTTTCAATAATTACAGGAAGAATAATATTAAAGATCGGTATAAAGCCGCTGGCCGTTGCTGGTGCCTTTATATCCTCACTTGGATTCTTCCTTCTGTCATTTTCCCCGGATTATTACATGACACTTCTGGATGAATTTGTTATAGGATCAGGCATGTCAATAATGAACTCATCAGTGATAAATCTTCTTGTTCTTTCTGTTAATCCCAGGGATATGGGTCTTGCAACCTCAATGAACAGCACTTTTAGATACATAGGAAGCAGCATTGGTGCACCGGTAGCCGGCTCAGTGCTGTCACTTTACACCGTTTCAAGAATTGTTAGGACATCCTCAGGAATAACAAAATTTTCATTTCCTGATGGAACAGCATACTTCTATGCATTTATGATCGGATCAATAGCCTTGATAGTATCTGCATTCCTTGTATTACTCGCAAATGAGGTCCTTGGAAGGAGAAACCCGAAATTAAATGTAAATGAGAATGCAGAAAAATCCATTTAAAAATTTAAATTATTTTAAAAATTATAATAAAAGAAATTATAGTATAATGGCTCATAATCACCGCCGTAATATATCAGGCCATAATCATTGTATGGAATTGTGCCATTGAAGTTGTACCAGTAGTTTCCACCCTGATAAGATGTTCCAATGATGCTTCCGTAGAGCCTGAAGCCATTAAAGTAATGAACAACATTGGCGGGCTGTTTTGTTATGTTCCACAGATCTTTATATATTGTATGTTCGCCAGTGTATATTGAAATATCTGGACTGTATGCTGTTATAACAACATCGAAGTAGTTATTGTATACTGTTTCGTTTGAGCTAAAGACCGCAAGTCCAAGAGGTGCCCCCCAGATGTTGGTAGCATTCTCAAAGGTGTTATTATAATCGTAAACATCGTTGAAGAAGTAGTTTCCCCAGATGGTGGTATTATGACTATCAAAGGTTAAAAGACCACTGTCCATAACATCAAAGATATTTGAACCAATAAGAAAAGAGGTAGAATTCCAGACAACAACGTTTGCAACCGGAAATCCGGATAGCGTTTCCGGGAAGTATCCCGATACTGGAGTTGACCATAAAGTTATGTTTGAATCATTATAGAACTCATAATTTAAATAATTATATCCTGGAAGATCATAGAAATCTATTATATTTTCATATGCCGGGTTATCATAGATAATATACATTGATGGCATTTTGTAAAGCACTGTACTTTCATTGACGTTCATTATAAGAACGCCTGGAAATACGGGAAATCCATAGTCATTGAATTCCTCGAATAATGGGCTTACTGGAAAGATCTGTTTTCCTGTTATTATGTATGGATTGCCTAACGTTCCGTTTCCTGAATATGAGATATTTTTCAGCTGCTGGTTATTAAATGCATACAAAGGCGTGTATATTCCATAGAAACGGTTTTTATTAAGTGTGATTCTGCCTCCAGGTAGTATGCTGGTGCATAATAGCTAAGCATTGATATTCCAGAATAATGGTCTGCTGGCAGCTCATAGTTATAGCTTCCGTTTATCGATAATGGCAGCCATGATGCAAGGCTCTCATTGAAGTAACAACCCGGGGAAACAAATGCAAAGGCATTGGATGGTTCTATCCTTCCTGAAAATTTTTCCATTCTATCGTTATTTGATATATTCCACATGCCATAAACAAATGATGGGCCTGTTGTTAAATGCTCCGTTGCACCGTGCCATGATATGGCAATTCCATCGGAGGTCTCACCCGTTTCTGAACCAACGTCATATGCAGACGGCACATTTTTATACGATTTATTATAAAGATATTTAAGGTTCATTGTTGCGTTTATATTATATAATGATGTCGTGCTGCCACCGCCGGGGCCGCCTATTATTATTTCAAAATCGTATGGTATGTATCCCGTTGGTGTCAACTGTGTTCCGCTTGCAAGGTATTCTGGATTTATTACAGCCCTTGTTGAATTAAATAAAACCTCATCGTAGGTGCCTGATACATTCATCGAGGCTGTTTTAACAGAATAATTAAAGAAAACCGCGGAATCATTATTCACAATGCCGGAGTTCATGTAAAGATTTAATGTAAATGGTGCTGTAACATTTATCGTTGGGCCAACAGCATAGTAAAACGTTGGTGCACATACAAATCCTGATGAATGATAGCTTATTGAATTTGCCGTGAAGTTTATTGCCGGGCTTGAGAAATTCCATATGTTGACAAGAAACTGAAGCTGGTGCGTCCTTGCAGAGTAAAATGCAACGTTCTGCGTCCAGAATGAATAACCGGATTTACCAAAGAGTGTAACGTTGCTTAATACTGCATTCAATTGAAACGTTTCGCTTTCAGGGCCATCATTTAATAGATAGAAATCTGACATATTATATATTTTTATTGAGGCCATGATGCCCGGTGTTGTTAGGTTAAAACCTGTTAATCTGCCATTGATATTCTCGGTACCATAGAATCCAATACCAAATGGTGCCGGTGCATTATTATACGATGGTTCTATAACACCATCGGCGTAATTTGTATCAGGCATCGCTGCAGGTGGGCTTATGTATCTTAATGGAACGCCCCTTTTTTCGGCGATTTTTTCTAAATTGTATACCCTGTTCCCGCTGTCTTTTTCTGAAACAAATGCACTGATTTGATTTTTATCTCCTCCATGGTCATTTATTATTGCAAAGGCTGAGATCAAAAAAAGCATGGCTATAAAAGCCGCAAAAGCCTTTTTCATAAAATAATTAATCAATAAAGATATAAATATTTTTGTTGATTATAATTTAGAATGAATTTTTATATCTTTCCAGGATCTGAATCCTTTTTGCAGGGTGCGGGTGATCACTGAATATTGATACAGGTGGCTTCATGTTCTTCCATTTCTCAACAAGCTTTCTGTAGTCCCTTCCAAGATCGTTCTCTATATGATCCGAGAACATTAGCATGTTTACAGTGCTGTTTGATGTCTGCTTCGATGGCATTGAATATGAATATATCTTTGCAAGTGCATTCTGCAGGTTTTCAGCGCCGTTTGGTATTGTCATCGCAGAGTTTACATCTGCATAGCTCTCACGGATTCTGTTAACACCAAGAATCATTATGTTGAATACCGAGCTTAATATGAATAATAGTATTGCAACAAGGAAGAAGCTGCCGCCGTTCCTCCTGCCAAAGCCGGAGAAGATCATTGAATAGCCCAAATAGAATATCAATGTTGGTATAAGTCCTATGGCCAAAAGCAGCTCAACATCATGGTGCTTTAAATGGCCAAGCTCGTGGCCTGCAACCGCCTCAAGCTCGTCCCTGTTTAGTATATCAAGTATTGACTTTGTGAATGCTATTCTTTTTCCGGCCAGCGGCGATGAGTACGCAAATGCGTTTGGTGATCCCCTCATTGCTATGTAAACCTCGGGCTCCTTTATATTGTTCTTCTCTGCTGCATCGTGAACAATGTCTATTAAATATCCATACTGCGACATTGGCGATACCTTTTGAAGCCTATAGGTCATACCAATGATGTACGGGCTGACAAGCCACTGGATAATATCAATGAAGAGGACAAAGATTAACAGAAAGTATATTATTGAAATGCCTGATAAACCGTAGAAATAGTAAAGAAGGCCATAGGCTATTAAAGAGAACAGCAGGGCTATTCCAATACCGGCAAGTATCGTTATGACCTTAAGCTTTATTGAGTAAAGATCCATCATTGTATAATCAAAATTTAAGATATAAAGTTTATAATAATTTTTTTTAAATTATATGTAAAAGAAAACCGTCAACGATGTTCATAATTATTGTGAATACAAAAACGCCGGCGAATATGCTGCCCTTCCAGTAAAAGACCTTGCTGCCATCCAGCGGTGGTATTGGTATCATATTAAACAGCGCAAACCAGAGGTTTAGGGCACCAACGTAGTATAAAACGTAGTGAACAATGCCAAGTGAAAATATCGATAATATGTATGTTATTATTCCTATAATAATATTTGTTGCTGGCCCTGCAAGCGCTATCTTTCCCTGGCTCTCATTGTCATAGACCCCGGCAAATTCAACTGCACCGGGTGCGGCAAAAAGAAAGTGGAATAACGATGTTATAAGCGCAAGGAATGCACCAATCGGCCATAGCTTAAAGAAGGCAACAGCACCAAGACGCCTTGCAACGGCACGGTGCGCAAGCTCATGAAATAAAAACGCTGTTACAACCACCAGGAAGGCTATTGCAAGATAAATTAATGATAGTAAACCGTAAAAACCGAGGCCATTCAATAAAATAAAGAAGGCAAGTGTCATTATCAGTAACGCTGCTGCTATGTCACGGCTCTCATTTTGATAATAATACATGTTATGGTATGTTAAAATTATTATTTAAGTATATTGTGAACAGGCTCCATTTTTATGTAAAGATATACGTCCTTTGCAAGTATAACATCGTTGACATAATGGTATATACTGTTAATGCTCAGCTCATCTGTTTTTATATTCTTTATAATGTTTATGTAGAATTCATCCTCGCGGTACATGTAAAAATCATCACTTTCAATGAAGGAGAACACAGGATCTATGTAATTTTCAGGTATTGCAACGGAGGCATCTTCCCTGTTCAGGCGCTTTTTATGGTCGTACTCATATTTAAATAGAACACCTGCGTAATCTATTATCCTTGAAAATCTTCTGTAATTTTCAATTATATATCTTAGATTATTTAAATCATCTTCATTAAATAAATAGCTGTACTTTTCAATGGTTTTAATGGCATCGTCTGTTTTTAATGTTGCAGACATTGATTTTATTACATTAATTATTATCTCCCTTCTCTCAATAAATATACCATTTGAATATGCATTTATTATTCCGTTAAAGTTTCTTGCCCTGAATGAAAATGCGTAGAAGAGAATTAAAAACACATCATTTTTGTATCTTATATAATTGCTGATCAGGAATTTGAAAAGCTCTTTGTATAATCCGTGCCTGAACATTATTGATGATAAATATATTGAATCTTTAATATATCCTGTTTTCTTGTATAATCTCGATGCCATGGAAACCTGGCGGCTTCCTGTGCACCTTTTAATGCACATGTATATTATCTTTCTATCAGGCTTTTTATAAGAATAATCAATTACCGCCCTTTTTACCGATGGCTCACACCACAAATCCAGGATATCGTAAATTAAATTGTTTTCAATGAACTTGCCCATATTTTTAATTATATCTGTGAACTTATTTTCAAATATATAAAGATATAAGATATCACGGTACATTCCCCTTTCATTGAAATAGTAATCTAAATATTCAAGATTCTTCTTTATTGATATTTTATATTCTATATTTATGTTCTCCGGCCTTTTTGCTGATATGTAATTATTATAATTTATAATGAAATCCTCAAGGTCCCTTTTTTGATAGTATATCCTTGAGATCAGCGCATAAAAAACATTGTATTTAATGGAATTTTTTATTAAAAACGATAAGGCTGCATCGTTATTTAATGATTTTAAAATTGAGTAATGGTATAAATAATCGTCTAAGGATCCTGATTCCTTTAATATCATTGCAGAGTATTTTATGGATTCTCTTATCTTTTTATTCTTAAAAAAGAACCCTCTTAATATTCTGTAAATACCGGGATGTTTAAGATTCTTTATATGTTCTATCATATCAATGTTTAAATCAATATTATTCATTGAATATAAAATATTGAATGTATTGTAAAGACCAAGATTATATGAAAGATCCATGTATTTTAAAGCCTCATCATAGTTTTCGAGCTTTATTAATATCATTATTTCAAGTGCAATGAAGTATGAATTCTTAAGCATTGACAGGGATTTTTCTATGAACTTTAGTGCCCTGTTAAAATCATTTTTAATGTAATAGTATTTTCCAGCAAAGTAATAATAAAATGGATCGCTTCCATTTACCTTCTGCAGTTCAAGCAGTGCAAGGTCATATCTTTTTAGCCTTAATAGCGTGTTTATAAACGGATAAATGAAGAATTCAGAATCGTAATTGTCAGTGTCAAAATGGCCATTTACAATATCCCTTATGGTCGATATAATATCATAAACATCATTATATCTTGGGTTTAAATTATTTAATATTACCTTTTTTGGATCAAAATCAAAAGATCTAACATTTGAAATATAACAGGTTGCGGATGATGAGCAGTCATTGAAACCTCCAAGCGGCTCGCCACGCATAAATGATACTATCGCATTAATTCTGGGATCGTTGTTTAACTTCAGCTTCTCATCGGATCTATACGTTGCAAAGACGGCGTTCAAAACATGTCTGTCTATATAATTATAATTAACGTCATCACCAAGGTATATCTTTGATGATATATAATATCCAGGGAACATCTGTTCTAAATTGTTCTCCTCTATAAATTTGATTATTTCATTGTAATCCATATTATAATAATAGTATTTTATTATGTTTGAGTATATATAATCATTCCTGATATTGTTATTATATGCATCCATGCATGCACTGTAAAGCATGCTATAATCCTTTAAGCCATCGTAGATCTTTATCCGCTCCATTGTTATATCCTTATCAAGGCCAAAGTTTTCTATGTATTTTTCAGCATAAGAAACGGCAAGATCGTACTTTCCAGTGTATATAAAACCGTCAATTTTGTACAGCATTATTTTTTTATTTAAACCATTCTCACGCTCATAAATATCAATATATATGTTCATCTCCCTGTAATTTTTAAGCTCATGCTCTATTTCTATAATGTTCATGAGAACAGATCTGTCATAATTCCTGAAGATATTTATGTAAATATCAAGCGCCTTTAAAAGCATTCCAGTTCTAAAGTAGGAATCTGCTATTTCCTTATCATCATTTTTTGCATATTTTATTGCATTTTCGTAATCTCCAAGTATATAAAAATAGTGTGAAACATTATCTACATTGTTTTTTATGAGCTCGTCCATGATAAACCTTAAATTTTTCAAATCGTTTTTCCTTGCATAGTAATCCGCAAGATCCCTTAAAAAGTTTTTATTGTATTCCAGCGCCTTTTTTATCGCCATTTCCTCGTATTCACTATTATTATAATTTTTTAATATGCGCCTTATTGAATTTTCGTCATGGGTCTTAAAAACCTCCTCTATAATATCATCGTACATGCCAATGTATGATATTATTGCGGCCTTATCATATATACTTTTATTTGATAATATTTTATTTAATCTGTTATTTATCTCAGGATTTTCAAGAAGTATCCTGTTATTTTTTATATAATTTATAAATTCTGTGTCGTTTGATCTTAAAGCATTTAAACAAGCATTAAATAATTCAATATTAATCCTTGAAACTGCCATGCTGCATAGATTTTTTTTAATTATTAGTCTATAAAAATTGTTTAAATCCATGCCATCAAGATCGTTCATATATCCTTTTATAATCTTCAATGCAGCGTTTAAATTTTTTTCATCATCAATGTTTTCCATGTAATTATAAAGCTTTTTCCTGACTTTTTCAATTGAAGCCATTGTACTTGGATCACTTTATTATTAAAAGTTTTATGCAATATAAAATAATCTAATAAAGACAATCATAACTTTTTGGATCAAATATTTAATACCATACATAAAATAAAACTATATTTATTAAATCCTAATATATAATTATTTATAAATATACCCTTTGAATGATGTATAAGGATTGATATGCCATTATCATATATAATAATAGGCGTAATACTGCTTGGTGTATCGATTTATCTTATAGTCTCCATTCTGGAGGCTGAGAAGATATGACATCGGAGAGCATATATCAAATTATTGATAGTAATAGAGGAGTCTCTGGCATAATTATTGTATTTATATACATATTCCTGGCGCTCCTCTTTGGCTACCTAATATCAAATTACATATCAAAGCTTTATATGGACGAGGAGGATAAGACCTGGCTTTATCCATTATCAGGAAGGGTCACAAATTTTTTTGAAAAGCTTCTTGGAGAGGACAAAAACAAAAAGATGAAATTTAAGGACTACTTTTTAAATTTATTAATATTCAATGCGGCTGCAGGTGTAATAGCCTTCATTGCAATATACTTCCAGAGATTTTTTCCATTTTATGATGATAATAAAATGGGTTTATCATTGACCTTTAACACTGTTGTAAGCTTTTTAACAAATACCGATCTTGAGCATTTTTCAAATCCATTAAAATTAAGCATATTCTCATGGACTTTTTCAATAATGGGGCTCATGTTTTTGTCAGCGGCCACAGGTTTTGCAGCCTCCATGGCCTTTGTCCGCGGTATAAGAAATGATGACGGCTTCATTGGCAATTTTTATCATGATTTTCTTGTATCACTCTTTTATTTAATATTTCCGCTATCCATACTTGGTGCAGTTATATTTATCCTGGCCGGTGTTCCTGAAACGTTAAGGGCATACATTGATGTTTATCCTCTGTTTTCATCAGGCCCTGAAAAACTGCCTCTGGGTCCAATAGCAACGTTCATTGCAATAAAATACGTTGGCACAAATGGGGGCGGCATCTACGGAGCAAATGCGGCCTATCCGCTTGGAAATCCAAACTGGTTTACAAACATTGTTAGCTACATACTTCTTATAATAATACCAACAGGTTCAATAATGGCCCTTGGCCGCGTCTTTATAAAAAGATTTGCAAACATGCTTGTTTATGTGCTGTTCACAATATTTGCAATAACATCACTTATGACCTATTTATCTGAATTTATTGGCATACCGGAAATATCAGCACTTGGAAGCTATTCAGGTAACATGATAGGCAAGGAGGTTTACCTCGGACTGGCACCAACCGTGATGTTCCAGGTCGGCTCAGTTTTTACATCAACAGGTGCGGCATCGGGATCAATAATTTCATACACGCCTGTTGGTATACTTGGCCTTTTAATAAATCTTGTTTTAAACGATCCTCTTGGCGGTGTTGGTACAGGTGTTATAAATATATTTACATATGTGATATTCACAGTTTTTATATCGTCTTTAATGGTCGGCAAGCTACCAGAGATAATGAGCATAAGAATCGGTTCAAGGGAGATGAAGTATTCAACCATTGCACTGCTTTCACATCCACTGATCGTTTTGATACCGCTTGGAGTAACACTATTAATACCCGGTGTTATGGAAACATTCTTAAACGGTCATGCAAGCAACATAACAAATCTATTATATGAATTTGCATCCGCGGCATCAAACAATGGTTCAGAGGCCGGCGGCTTTTTAACTGATTCAAATTATTTCAATTACCTTGATGGAATTATAATGCTCCTTGGCAGATATTTAATACTTGGCATTCAGCTATTACTGGCACAGCAGTTCGCATTTAAAAAACCAAAGTCTGAATATACCAGGGCAACAATAGACATAGGCTCACCGGCTTTTGGCTTCATGCTCTTTGCCGTAATAATAATGATAGGTCTTTTATCATATTTACCAGTCTTTGCACTTGGCCCATTATACTCTTGGGCCAGGGCATTTGGCATATAGGTGATGTAATGGATTATAAAATATTTAAAAATGCATTTATCGAATTCGATCCGAGGTATTTGATAAAAAACCCGGTTATGTTTATAACAGAGATATCCATGGTTATATCATTCTTTGTTGCCATAGACCCTGGATTCTTCCTGGTTCAGGATTCAAAACTGTACGAGGAATTTTACATATCAGTTACCGTGCTTTTATTTTTAACGATATTCTTTTCAAATATCAGCACATCACTGTCAGAGAGCCAGAGCAGGGCCATAACAGACTCCCTTGAAAGGATGCGCATAACAACAAAGGCAAGGCTTATAAATGATAATAATGAAACATACGTTGATTCAAGCACATTAAAAAAGGGTGATATAGTCCTTGTTAAAAAGGATGAGATAATACCAGGCGATGGCGAGGTCATAAAGGGCTCTGGCTATGTCAATGAATCTAATATTACAGGAGAGTCAAGACCGGTTCTTAAGCTTGTTGGAGACAGTGTAACCGGAACAACAAAGCTTGTAACGGATGAGATTGTTATTAGAATAACGGCAAATCCCGGGGAATCATTTATTGACAGCATGATAAACATTGTTAAAAACGCTGTAAGGGAGAGAACACCAAATGAAATAGCCTTAAGCATATTCCTGTCCGGTGTTACATTAATATTTTTAATAGTAACCGCATCGATATTCTCATTATCAAAGTATTCTAATATCAGGCCAAATATAGATATATTAATAGTGCTTTTAATAGCATTGATACCGACAACGATAGGCGGCCTTCTACCTGCAATAGGCATAGCCGCTGTGAATAAGGTATCGAAATACAATATCATATCAAAGAGCGGCAAGGCTGTTGAAAACGCCGGGGACATAGATACGATAATACTTGACAAAACCGGAACAATAACCATGGGCGAGCGTGAGGCCGTTGAATTTTATCCAGCACATGGCGTGGATAAATTATATTTAATAAAAAAGGCAGCAATGGCATCGATAAATGATGAAACCATCGAGGGCATCTCGATAATAAAACTTGCCGAGAAATACAATGTAAAGCCGGATGATTTAAGCGGCTATGAATTTGTACCATTCAGCTCCGAAACAGGTTACAGCGGAATAAAAAATAATGAACATTTCATATACAAGGGATCATTAAAAACCATGAACGAAAAATTCAACGTGCATGATGATTATATAACCGGCATATGCAAGCAGATATCATTAAAGGGTGGAACGGCACTGCCGGTCATAGAGGACAATAAATTCCTTGGTGTTATAGAATTAAACGACACGCTTAAGCCTGGAATAAGGGATAGAATAGAGGATCTAAAGAAGATGAATATAAAAACCGTCATGCTCACCGGCGATGATGAGGTAACGGCCGCTTACTTTGCATCCCAGGCAGGAATAGACGAATACATAGCCAATAGCAAGCCTGTTGATAAATATAACAAGGTAATAGAGGAAAAATCACGTGAGAGAATGGTTGCAATGATAGGCGATGGAACAAATGATGCACCTGCGCTATCAAAGGCGGATGTTGCCATGGCCATGAACACAGGAACACAGGCTGCAAAGGATGCTGCAAACATGATAGACCTTGATTCAACACCAACAAAATTAATAGATGTAATATTTTTGGGAAAGCAGATACTTATAACAAGGGGTGCATTAACAACGTTTAGCATAGCAAACGACGTTTCAAAGTACTTTGTTATAATACCTGCAATGTTTTTTATGTTTCCGGAGCTATCCTTCCTTGATATATTAAATCTAAGGAATCCATTACTTGCAATAACATCGGCATTAATATTCAACACAATAATTATTATAATGCTTGTTCCACTTGCACTGCGCGGTGTTAAATACACGCCATCAAGCGCATCGGATCTTTTAAAAAGGAATATTATAATATACGGTTTCGGTGGTCTGGTCTTCCCGTTTATAATGATATATATAATATATCATCTTCTCTTACTGGGGGGCATCCTATGGTAAAAAGGGTTTTTAAGGCAATTGTTTTATCCATTATAGTAATGTTAATAGCAGGCTTTGCATTTCCTGCAATAGCATCATTGATAACAGAGGAGACACTGCCCTTCTATTCAAATGGTCATCCTGTTACAGTTGATAATAAAGTTGTTGATTCATACCTGCTTGCCGAGGCCTTTAATAACAGCGTGTTCTTCCAGCCAAGGCCATCTGCAATAAATTACAATCTATCATGCTCAGGTGCGTATTCATATTCATTAACAAATCCTGAGGTATATAACATCACAAAGAACGATCTAAAAAGGTTTGCAGAGTATAATCATGTGAACGAATCCAAAATACCCTCGGCAATGGTGTCATACTCGGGCTCGGGTCTCGATCCATCAATACCGCTTAATGGGGCAGAGCTTCAGGTAAACAGGATAGCCAATGCAATATATAACATGGCAAAGAACAAATCGGTAGATCTTAATATAAGCAGTATAAAGGCCTTTCTATTAAATATCATAAACAGGGATAAAAGAATGAACTTTCCAATCTTTGGGACATACTATGTAAACGTTGTTAGATTAAACTTTGATATTATATACTATTTAATGGATAAACATATTATAAATAATTCATTTTTGGAATAATCATTTTTTTATTAGTAATGTATCTAATCTTGTATCCTTAATTATGTATTTTAAATCAGAATTTATTCTGAACTTCTTTCCCTGGATAGATCTTGCACCTATGACTATTGCATCAGGATCCTCAGAACCTATCATGTAATTTAACTCTTCCTTTATACCTGTATTCTCGCCAGATTTTATTAATCTTATATTGTATTTCGAGCTTAGCAGTCCAAGATTGTCAAAAAGCATCTTAAATCCATGCCTGCGAATTTTATCATATTTCCTTAGATCTATTAAAACAATCTCTGAACCTGTTATGCTGCTTATAAGAAAGCCAAAGGATACACCGGATCTTGTATTTATCTCCTCTGATACAGGTATAAATATCTTTTTGTATGGATAGCTTTTTTCACTTATGCTCATTAGGGCTATTGGTATATTTATGTTTTTTAATAGGTAATCACCTATGCTGCCGAATATTGATCCGGACAATGTGGCCCTTTTATGTGTTGCTATTATTAATATATCATATGATCTTGAATTTGCCTCCTCTATTAAACCTGTTCTTACATTATCAGAGGTCTTTATCTTTGGAACAACCTTTATGCCACGGCGCTTTCCATCCTTGAAGGCATTTGTAACAAGGTTAACACTGTTTGTCCACTCAACACTGTCGCTTCTTTCCCTGACGGTAATTGCAGTAATCTCGGAATTTTCATGCTGGCTGATATCAAAGGCGAGCTGAAGTGCCTTTATGGAATTCGTTCCTTTAAACATTGGGACAAGTATCCTGTCAGATTTTATTGAATATGATCTTGACGATTCAAACATAAAATAATATTTGAAATGACTTTATAACTTTTTTCATTATGATTATAATATAATATTTATAAATGATATAAATTATCACACAAAATTTTATGATCATGAAATAATTAAATAAATTAAAAACAAAAGTTTAATTAAGATTTTTTGATAAAACCATGTGTACTGCATTCTTATAAAAAACAGGGAGGTAACCAATTTTAGCAGCATCTATGAGCTCCTTAAAACAGGGGCAGACTCGCTCTTCGTAATAGACTACGATGCAATTACAAGAAGGTATTTAAATATAGAGCTATACGAAAAACTGTCAGATTATTTTGAATTAACTGTAATGAATTTTCCGGTCACGGATCAGGACTTAATAGATACATTTATCAATGGTGCATCAACCGTTGTAATAAATAATAATCTTACATATAAAACAATATCAAGGTTTCTCGAAATATCTGAAAATCTTGCAATGCTCTATGCATACAATGACACATGCAGGTACTTCAGTGAGCTTGGCGGCAGGATGTACCTATCGGACAGGCAGGTCATGCTACCATACAAATTAATATACAATTACGGTCATAATTACATAGAAAATTCAATAAATTTAGAATTCTTTCCGGATGAGATAAAAAGCATGATAGACTAGAAAATATTAAATCAATGTATAATATATTAAATAAATGAAATGCACATTCTGCAACGAAAAGGCCGTTTACAATGTGAAATACAATGGCACAGCCCTCTGCAGGGAGCACTTTATAAACTTTTTTGAGAAGCGCGTTAAAAGGGAGATAAGAAACCAGACAGATCTAAAGCGTGATAAAATAACAATATCCGTTGCAATATCAGGTGGCAAGGACAGTCTTGTTACATTATACGTTTTAAATAAAATACTATCAGATAGAAGAAATCTAAAAATAAAGGCCTTTACTGTTGATGAGGGCATATCAGGCTACAGGCCATCCGGTATAGAAAAGGCTGCCAGGCTGTGCAAAAGCCTTGGCATAGATCATGAAATAATATCATTTAAGCGTGAGTTTGGGTACACACTTGACGAGATCATGTCAATAGATAATACAAGGATATCGTGCTCCCACTGCGGCCCAATGCGCAGATCATTGATGAATAAAATATCAATGTATAATAAAGCCGATTATCTTGCACTTGGAATAAACCTTGATGATTATGCACAGTCAATTCTAATGAACGTTGTCAGGGGAGACATTTCAAGGTACATAAGGCTTGCACCACATACAGGCATTGAACGTGATGGTTTAATACCAAGGATAATACCATTAAGAAAGATACCAGAAAAGGAGGTCGTTATATACGCAATATTAAACAATATTGATTATGATAACAGCTGGTGCCCTTATTACAGGGATGCATACAGAAATGAGGCAAGAATGATAATAAACATGCTCGAGGAAAAAACTCCAGGAACAAGGCAGGCAATAGTCAAATTCTTTGATGGAACCAGGGATATATTAAAAAATTCATATGAATCAAAAGATATGAAGAGATGCATGATATGTGGCAGTCCATCACAGAACGATGTCTGCGAGGTATGTTCTGATTTAAAAGAGATAAATGAAAGGGTATTAAAAAAGAGCATATAAATAGTTTTTTTCAAATCCATAAAGAAAAATGTTATATAAATATGGAATAATAATATTACATGTCAGATATAAAAGAGAATGTTCTCAATGCAATAGGAAACACACCTCTTGTAAAATTAAATAAAATCAATGTTAAAAATATAGAAATATATGTAAAGCTTGAGTATTACAGTCCCGGCATGAGCATAAAGGACAGAATAGCCCTTGGCATGATAGAGGATGCCGAGAGAAAGGGTTTGATCGAGCCGGGTGACACAATAATAGGCAAAACCTCAGGTAATACCGGCATAGGACTTGCGATAGCCTGTGCTGTAAAGGGATACAGATTTGTTGCGGTCATGTCCGCTGGAAATTCCGCAGAAAGACAAAAAATACTAAGGGCCCTTGGTGCCGAGGTCGTTCTTGTGCCGCAGCAACCCGGTGAGGAACCTGGAAGAATATCAAGAAAGGACAACGATGCCGTTGAGAAAAAGACACAGGAATTAACAGAAAAATTGAATGCATACAGGCCAAATCAGTACATAAATTCAATGAACTGGAAGGTTCATCAGCACACAACCGGCCAGGAGATAATAAGGCAGACTTCTGGAAGGCTGGACGCGTTTGTTGCATACATAGGCACCGGTGGAACCTTTGTTGGAATAGCAAGGGCCCTGAAAAGCTTTAACAATGATATAAAATGCTATCCTGTTGAACCAGGCGTTGCAGCATTTCTCGCAGGCAAAAAGGTTATAACGACGCAGCATCTGATCCAGGGTGGCGGTCATGCAGTAAAACCTCCGTTCTGGGATGAATCAATAGTGGATGGATATATACAGGTTTCCGAGGATGAGGCAATAAAAACTGCAAGGGCACTTGCAAAAAATGAGGGTATACTAACAGGTTTTTCAGGCGGTGCAAACGTTGCAGCCGCAGCCAAGCTCGACGATTCATTAAGGCCGGGCAGCATCGTGGTTACGGTTTTGCCTGATACAGGACTTAAATACCTTTCAACGGTTCTCTATGAATAGGTAAAATCCTCGTCAGTCATTTCAAGAAATATCTTCTCGGAAACCTCCGGCCTGCTGTACCTTATTATCCTGAACAGCATTGATTTTTCCTTTTTTATCATTTCCAGGGCCTTCTCAACAGAGTTAACATTGTATGAATTTTTATCCCTGGGCTTAACATTTTTATCAAGCTCATTAAAAAACTCAAGGAACTCATCTGCAACATCAAGATGCACCGGTGATATGTTTAAATGAACTGAATCCGGCATGTCAATAAAAACGTTTCCAGGCTGTATCTGTGGATACCAGCCGTTCTCTATCATTTTTATTCCAAGGTCTATAATGTCCTTATCATTATGTGTGAATGCAAATATCGTTGCATCAGGCCTTCCAATGATTTTATACCCGAGATCTGTTATGCCGGATCTGATCATTCTATATGCCTTTAATGTTTTTTCCGCGAGTTTTTTGTATCCATCAAGGCCAAGATAGTTTAACGTTGCCCATGAACCTGCAAGCGGTCCTGCAGATTTTGTGGCCTGCATACCCATATTTGACATTGGATATCCGGGCCAGTCGGCATTTACATAGATCTGTCTTTTTCTGAGATCACGGTTTTTATATAAAACAACTGATGATCCCTTTGGTGTGAATCCATACTTATGAAGGTCTATCGACATAGATGAAACACCTGGAAGCTTAAAATCAAAATCTTTTATGTTCAAACCAAGACCTTTCAGGAACGGCAATATCATGCCGCCGACGCAGGCATCAACGTGAAACCATGTGTTTTTATCAAGTGCAATCTCGGATATATCCTTTATATTATCAATGCCACCGTATGGAAATGATGGCGCAGATGCTATCACGGCCGCGGTTCTGTCATTAATATATTGATTAATTGTATCATCAGCTATGTAATCTTCATTTACAGGGACTCTTGTTATCTTCATGCCAAGGTATTTTGCAGCCTTGCTGAATGCGGGATGTGCCGTAACCGGTGCTACAATCTCAGGAACGTACTCCTTTTTTTCCAGGAAAAGGTCCCTGGCGGCCTTCATTGCAAGAAGTATGCTCTCGGTGCCGCCTGTTGTAAATGTTCCGGATGTATCATCGTTCCCGTGCATTAAATCAGACATCATTGATATTAGATCGTTCTCAATCTTTAACGTGCTTGGAAATGCATGGTAATCCATGCCATTTCTATTATAAAATTTTAGGAGTATTGATGATAGATCATCAAGATCCTTTAAGCCCGGATCATAGAAATATGTAAAGAGCCGGCCCCTGCTGTTTTTTATATCGTTCTTACCGTACCCATCAAGTATTGAGTTTATTTCATCAACGGGTATGCCCCTCTCTGGAAATCTTTTTAGCATAAACAAAGATTTTTCTATATATTATAAATTTTTTTATCTCTAATAATAGTAAATATATTTTTAAACAATGTAATTATAATAAATCATGGGTAAAATCGTTGGCATTATAGGCGGTATGGGGCCTGTTGCAACCGTTAAATTCATAGAAAAATTAACCTCCATGACGGATGCTGAAATTGATCAGGATCATGTTAGATATGTATTATACAATGATCCAGAGATACCTGACAGGATAGAAGCATACTTTGAAAACATGGAGTCCCCGGTTAACGCAATAAACAACGGCATAAAATATCTTGAATCCATTGGCATAGACACAATAGGCATGGCCTGCAACACAGCGCATATATGGTTTAAGGAGTTTGTTTACAAATCAAATTTCCTGAACATGATTGATTTAACAGCATCTGTATTGAAAAAATCAGGATTTAAAAATGTACTTTTATTATCAACAAATGCAACGGTTTCATCCGGTCTTTACACCAATAAATTAAAAGATTATAATATAAATACAGTTATACCGGATCAGGACATTGTTATGAAATCGATACATTATGTCAAGGTCAATGATACCAAAATGGCCAGGGAGACCATCGATCCTGTTATTAATGGGCATAGAAACGAGGTCGATGCACTTTTGCTGGCATGCACAGAGATGCCTGTGATAATATCCGAAAAAACATACAATATCCCGGTAATAGATTCAGACGAGGCGCTGGCAGCAGCATTAATAAAAAGCGCAGGAAAGAGGTTAAAAAAGGAATACAGGCTTTATGATCTATAGAAATATTTATTAAATTTCTATTAATACAGAAACTGCGGGGTTGTAGCTTAGCTTGGTTGGAGCACCCGGCTGATAACCGGGAGGTCACCGGTCCAAATCCGGTCAGCCCCATCTTATAATTAATCAATTGAAAAATTTAATAAATTCGATACATTTATTTCTTATGCTCGATTTTAGGATTGCCGAGATTTTAACAGAAGACCGGCCGAATAAATACTGGTACATGCTAAGAAATATAGGAATTAATGATGCCGTTGGAATACTTCCAAGACATTTCAGCGACTGGCGTATGCATGGTGAATTAAATCCATGGGATTACATATCATTGAAAAGATACAAAAACATGATCAATGATTCTGGCTTTAATCTTGTTGCCATTGAGGACAATCCACCAATGGATAAAATTATTTTAAATCTGGATGGCAAAGATGATGAGCTTGAAAACGTGGCAAGGATGATCGAGAATTTTGGAAAACTAAATATAAAGATATGGTGCTATAACTGGATGGCTGTTATTGGCTGGTTCAGATCGTCAACACATATATTAAAGGATTATGGAACAACATCCGGCTTCAACGAAAACGACATAAATGATTATAATTTCAATGTAAGAATAAATAAGTCTGATCTATGGAAAAATTTAAATGATTTCCTTGATTTTATTGTTCCAATAGCGGAAGATAACGATGTTAAACTGGCAATGCACCCTGATGACCCGCCTCTGGATAACTTTTCTGGCATACCAAGGATAATGAATTCTATAGAATCATACGATCATTTAATTGAATTAAATAAAAGTGATTACAATGGCATAACCATGTGCCAGGGGAATTTCACATTGATGACGGATAATTTGCCTGATGTTATAAAACATTTCAATAAGAAAATATTTTTTGTTCATTTCAGGGATGTTTTAGGCGATAGACATAATTTTATAGAGACATTGATAGGCCATGGCAAAACAGATTTATATAAATGCATGAAAGCATACAATGATATAAATTTTGACGGAATTATGCGCGTCGACCATGTTCCAACACTTTATTCTGATGATGCGTCCGTTCCTGGATATTCATATTTAAACAGGCTCTACGCCATAGGATACATAAATGGACTTAGAGATTCAATAAAAAACGGCTCTAAAACGAGATGATGTCTATTATGTCCATGACATTGCCATTTCTTGATATTGAATAAAGACATATTGGACATGAGGTTACAATGTTTTTTGATAATTTTATTAGCTGATTGTACCTATCCTCTGACACATTTTTTGAAATCTCCGGGAATAAAAGCTCATCAGGTCCGCCACAGCAGAAGGTTTTATCGCCACTGCGATCAGGATAGATAACCATGGCAAGGCTTTCTGCGATATCCCTTGCACCTTTATATCTTCTATCACCATTAAAATTGCATGGGTCATGGAATGCTATTTTTAGATCTGTCCTTTTCATTTTATCTGTTTTTAATAAATCAAGATAGTAAACGATCTCCGGGTTAAAATCTTTTATGTATTTTTTGTATTCATACTTTAATATATTATATGTATGCGGATCAACCGTTATTATTTTTTTATAATCCTTTATTAAATTATAAACGTTTTTTATATATTCGATGAAATCATCTATAAAACCGTAATCATATAAAAGCGTTCCCGGATATGGTTCATTGTATCCAAGAAAATCGAACCTAACACCGCTATTTTTCAGGGCCCTCACAATTAATCTTAATTTATTTGAATAGTAATCGATTTTTCTGTCTTCAGGGATAACAAGCCTTGATAAATAATTGTGTCTTGATGCTATATTTATTAATCTCTTAAAAAGATCGTTGCCAAATCTTCTCTTTAGTTTTTCAATTACCTCTGTGTATGGCATGAGCTGGTACATTAAGCCGGTGTAAAGCAATGTGTCTGAATCATCAAATTCAATGTCTGAAAACCATCTATATGATTTAATGTTTAATGGTATGGGAGATTTATACATCTTTATGTTTTTCACAATTAATTTAACCTCATCCCTTTTTGTAAGGTTCATCTTGTTTAATATCATCCTTGAAATATCGCTTATCCTTCCTGCATCAACACCTGTTGGGCATACCTGAAGGCATACATGGCAGTCAAGGCATGAATAAAAAGTATCTGAAAAATTTAAATTAAAGTCATTTGATATTATACCATTGAACATAACAAGGCCGCTCTGTGCCCTGCCCCTGGCGGTTCTTGCCATATCATAACCGGAATTTTTATAGGTTGGGCATACAGAATCACAGAAACCGCAGCTGATGCATTTTGAACTCTCTGCCTTTAATTCATTTAAAAGATCATTAAAATCAATCAATAAAATCACCCCTGTTTAAAATATTATCAGGATCGAAGATTTTCTTTATTTTATTCATGAAGTAAAGGCTCTTTTCCTGGTTCTTGTATCTAAACTGTTCTTTAAGCATACCAATCTTTGTTTTTCCTATGCCATGCTCGCCGGATACTGAGCCGCCGAGTTTTATTGCGAGCATGTTTATCTCGTTCATTGCTGAAACTGCATTATTCCATTGTTCACCTGGATCGGCACCAACCTGTGGGTGTAAATTTCCATCACCGGCATGGCCACATGTTGCTATATAAACATTGTATTTTCTTCTTATATTATCAATGCCCTTTAGTGCCTCGCTTAATCTTGAAATTGGAACCACTATATCACCGTCTATAAAGCCCGGGTAAAGAAGTCCTGGTGCGGCAAAGGCAATCCTTCTTATTTCAAATATTTCATCAAACTCTTTCCCTTTAGGAACAACAATTTTCATTGCCCTCTCTTCTATTATATTTTTTATTTTATTGAAATCATCCTGGCTGAAATCTGTATCCACAAGAACCATGCCGCCATTAACCTCAGGATAATTAAATCGCTTTATTTTGTTTGCTGCTGCTATTCCATAATAATCAGCGAATTCAAGTATTAATGGATTTAACATTCTTATTTTTAAAATGGCATCCATGGCATCATCAATATTATCATAAAAACCTGCTATTCTGTATATCTTTCCTGGAAGGCCAAGTATCTTTAGATAGGCCTTTTTAACTATGCACAGTGTCCCCTCGCTGCCACATATTAGATCGACAAGGTTAAAGCCGCCGCGGTTTTTATATATTGTTTCACCAAAACTCGTCTCCTCGCCGTTTGCCAGAACACAGTCAAGCTTTAACACCCAGTCCTTGACAACACCATACCTTGCACATCGCATGCCGCCGGAATTCTCATTTACTGCCCCGCCAACTGTTGCTGTACTCACACTTGATGGATCCGGTGGAAAGAAATAGCCGTATTTCATGCATTCATTGTTTACCTCCTGCAATGTTGCACCGGCATATGCCTCCACGTAGCCATCTTTAAAATTCACTCTTATATTATTTAATGGCCTCATGTCAAGTACAATCGTGTTTTCAACAGGGACAACTGCCCCTGTTGGGCTTGAACCGCCACCACGTGCTATGACATTTAAATGGTATTTTGATGCTATTTTTAATACCCTTGATATAATATTTTCATCTGTAATTTTAACAACGCATAGCGGAATCTTTTCCATCCTGTCTATGCTTCCCTTTCTGTAAATTATTAAATGCTCGTTATCGGTTAAAACGTTATTAATACCTGCCGCTTTTATAATTTCATTAATAACATCATTCATATCTTATAATATTACATTTAAATAAATATTTTGGGCAACGATAAAATTTAATTTATAATAAACATAGACATACAATGAATTTTTTTATTATATTTAAAAGAATACGTAAAATAACAAGAAGAAACATGTTTAAATCAATTATCATTTTAATAGCGATAATTATATACTCGGTATTCTCAGAATATATTCTTGAAAATCCAATAAGATCAAGCGGCATACATAATTTATTCACAAGCCTTTGGTGGACAATGCAGACAATAACAACAGTTGGCTATGGTGACACACCTGTATATGGTTTCTACGGACGCATCAACGGTATGCTTATAATGGTGTTTGGCATAGGCACAATAGGATATGTCACAGCCTCACTGGCAACGATACTAATAGATTCAAGATTATCTGCAAGGTTTGGTGATGTTATGGCCCTTGAAAGCAGGCATGTTATAATATGCAATTTCAATTCAGAGACAAAAAAGATATTGAAGATGATAGATTCAATTGGTCTTGACATAGTTATATTATCCGAGAATGAACCTGAATTGAAGGAGTATACATATGTAAAGGGTATGGCCATAAAGGAAAGGGATTTAATAAAGGCCGGGATAAAGAAGGCCCTAACAGTGATAGTATTTGCAAAAAACGATGACCGTGATTCCCTTGCAATAGATGCAGAAACGATACTATCTGCAATGGTTATAAAGAAATTAAACAAAAATGTTCATGTAATTGCTGAACTTTTAAATCCTGACAGCAGGGAGCATGCCAGTGCCTTTGTTGATGAAACAATAGTCCACGGTGATGTTACCGCAGAGCTCATTGCTGCATCGATAATGAATCCAGGAATAACAAATCTTTTTAGCACGATATCACAGTTCATAAAGGAACAGGTCATTAACGACGATGATAAAAGAATGAATTATAAGGACTTTTATATTAAAATGCTTAACAGCGGAAAGAATGTAATAGCATTTAAAAAGGGCAATTCAGTAATAATAAAGCCGGATGATGAATTATCAAATTATGATGCATTCTTTTATATATAATATTTATACTGTACCATGACTGTAATTAGTAAGAACGATTATACAAAATTTTTCTGGGTTCACAGGAAAACCCTTTTAATAATATCAATAACAATCCTGATCCTAAGGTTTGTATTATCATTTTTGAATAATATTATTACAAATATCCTTAATTTTTTATCCCTGCCCGCGGCGTTCATAATAATTGAAATACTTTTTATGTACAGCTTTAAAAAGGATTTAAATAGAATTAAAATTTAATAATAATATTTATATATCCATTTTATGAACAAAAGATATGTAAATTTAATTATAATCATTATATCTGTTCTTATTGCAGTTATTTTAATCGGTACCATTGCAATACAGCCACTTGAGGAACCGTCAGGTAAATTTTTCAGGATAAATGGAAAAAGCAGCGATATCAATATTATATTCGTAAGCTGGCTTGGCTGTCCAATAGGTGCATCATTATCATGGCCCCTGTACTTTGCACTTTTAAAATATGGAAATTTATCATATTACGAATGGCATTCCGATCCTAATGACGTTTATCCAGATACCCCGGGATTAATATTTAAAGGTTATTTCTCAAATACAATAAATGCAACATTCATTTATTTATACAATGAAACATTAACAGGAAATCAAAATAATGAAACGATAAATGGAAACCTTGTTTCATATGGTCTTTCAGAATTAAAATCCGAGCTACCATGCAATTATTACAAGATCATTAAGAAGTATACCACAATTGACTGGATATCAGGCAGTCTCTTTGAGAGCAGTGCCGATTCTGTCTCACCGCACCATATTAATACCGTTCTATTAATATCAGGACCAAATGGATCCTATTTTTTAAACGGCGCACTTTACAATCCTGGTAATATATCAATATATGGAGACAACTACCTTTTAAAATACGGTGATAAAATAAAATTTATAAGATCTGCAGAGGAAAACATACTTGAACATATATCAATGGTTGAATAAGATTAAATAATTTACTGGTTATTTATTTTATAAAAGAATTTTTGCCTGACCTTTTCAACCTTTGGTTTAATAACTACCCTGCAGTAACCCTGTTCAGGATGCCTTTCAAAGTAGTTTTTATGGTAATCCTCTGCTGGATAAAAGTTTTTATATGGTTCAACTGAAACAACTATTTTGCTGTATTTACCTGAGGCCTCAAGATTTTTTATGTAATTAACAGCTCTTTCTTTTTGATATTCATTTATATAAAATATTGCCGTTCTGTAGTTTGTTCCAACATCCTCTCCCTGCCTGTTCAGTGTTGTGGGATCAATGACAGAGAAATATATCTCAAGAATGTCATCAAAGCTTATCTTTTCAGGATCGTACCTTATTCTTACAGTTTCGGTATGACCTGTTCTCTGGCTGCAAACTTCCTCATAGGTTGGGTTTACAGTTGTTCCACCGGCATAGCCCGGCTGAACATCATTTATACCGTATATATCCTTGAAAACAGCCTCCATGCACCAGAAGCAGCCGCCTGCGAGATAGCATACATCTTCCATGTTTTTGCATTCCAATTTAATAGTTATACTTTTGTATTAATATTTTTATCATGATTGTTAACAATGAAACATCAATTCAAAATTATAAATATCTTAATAATTATAATAATATATTAATTAATTATATATTTAAATAATACCTTAAAATACCAAAAATATGAAGAATGTTGCAATTATAATATCAACATCAAACAAGGAAAAGGCGGTTGCAGCGGCAACACTTGCAGGCGTTTCAAGGAAGAACAAGTTCTTCGGCGATGTGAAATTAATATTCTTTGGGCCAAGTGAAAGATTCATAGCAGATAACGATGAAACAATAATGAAGCTAATAAACGATTACAACAGTGCGGGCGATTCAAAGGCCATTGCGTGCAAGCTGGTTGCAACAAACCTGAATCTTCTGGATAGGCTTGATAAGGTAAGTTTAGTAAAGCTTGATATGGTCGGCCCAATTATAAAGGATCTTGCAGAGAAGGACTACGAGTTTTTAACATTTTAATTGATATTATTTTTATATTAAATAATACAAATCATTAAAAATTGCCTGTTTCTTAATATTAATAGGCATATAATAAAATCATTCACGTATAAAAAATGTTATCTATGTAGATTTAATTAACAACCATGATAAGATATGATCTAAAGCAGAGCGAGATGCCAAGGAAATGGTATAATATTATACCTGATTTACCTGAAGAGGTTCCAATGCCCCTTGATGAAAACGGCGAGGCCATGGAACTGCTTAAAAGGGCCGTACCATCAAAGATCCTTGAACATGAGTTCTCACACGAAAGGTATATAGATATACCAGAGCCGGTTTATGAAAAATACATGATGGTTGGCCGCCCAACACCGATAATAAGGGCAAAAAAATTTGAGGAATACCTTGGAAATAATATAAAAATATACATGAAGATGGAATCTTACACATATACCGGATCGCATAAAATAAACAGTGCCCTGGCACATGTATACTATGCAAAACAGGATAACGCAGATTTTGTTTCCAGTGAAACCGGCGCCGGCCAGTGGGGGGCGGCTGTTTCACTTGCCGCGGCTCTTAATAATATAAAAGCACACATATTTATGGTCAGAACGAGCTATTACGCAAAACCATACAGAAAATTTCAAATGGAGATGTATGGTGCAGATGTCCATCCAAGCCCATCAGATTTTACAGCATATGGAAAAGAACTATTAAAAAAAGATCCAGAAAATCCGGGGTCCCTGGGCATAGCAATAAGTGATGCAATGAAGTATGCACTTGAAAACAATGGAAAGTACATTGCCGGCAGTGTTATAAATGCGGATATATTATACAAAACAATAGCAGGCCAGGAGGCGCTTTTACAGATGAAGATGACCGGTGATGACCCTGATTATATAATAGGTGTTGTCGGTGGCGGTTCAAATTACGCGGCCCTTGCATTTCCATTTCTTGGTGAGGAGCTTCGTGAGAATAATATAAGAAGAAAGTACATAGCTGCTGGCTCTCTTGAGGTACCAAAAATGACAAGGGGCGTTTATAAATATGATTTTGCAGATACAGCAGGCGTTCTTCCAATGCTGAAGATGTACACAATTGGCGCTGACTTCATACCGCCACCTGTTTTCGCCGGCGGGTTAAGATACCATGCGGTTGCACCTTTGTTAAGCCTGTTAATGCATCGTGGCATAGTTTCCTCAAGGGACTATTCACAGGAAGAATCATTTAAATACGCACAGCTGTTCTCAAAGATAGAGGGCTATATACCGGCACCTGAGACATCACATGCGCTGCCGATTCTAAAGGAAATAGCGGACGAGGCCGAGAGGACCCATGAAAAGAAGACCGTTCTTGTAAGCTTCTCGGGCCATGGCCTGCTTGACCTTGCAAACTATGCGGATGCTCTTGGATTAAAGTAAATCAATCACTGTAATCGTGAAGAAATTCATCTATTTTTTTAATTATACCCCTGAAATTATATTTTAATTCATTTATTTCGTTATATGCAATATCCATGTATGGTCTCCATTCCATAAGATTCTCGGGCGGCGATAATAATATTTTCCTGTTTTCAATAATTTTTGAAACCTTTTTTGATTCAGGCTCGTATAATATATAATATGGTGAATCAATATATGATGTTACCTCATAGATGACAGGCTGAACCATAAAAAGATGTTCTATGTAATTCCTTGATATTTCAATATGGGCAAATATCTTTGAGTATTTATCATCATAATTAAATATTCTTATATGAAGCTCCCATGGGCTTTCAACTGGTCTTGACAGGCCAAATATCTCGCCCTTATATATGCTTGGCAATGCATCCTTAAAATCGTATTCTATCAATTTTATAACAAATTTCTTTACATAATCCTTTGGTATAACTATTGAAAATGTATTTTCATCCCTTGCAGATTCAAGATCTATATCATATAATTTATTTTTAATCCTAATCCTTTTTGGGTACTCTATGCCAATGCTTTTATACTGCATTATGCATTATTTTTATCTTGCTAATTAAGTTTTTTTGTTAATTAATCATCATTGTTTTTACCAAAAACATTATTGCAACACGTTTTATATTTAATCATTTAAAGCAGTTATTCTGAAATACCAATAAATGATATAAAAAAAATAAATTAAAAAAGCCATGTTATCCTTAATTTATATAAAATCAATAATGAATTATGATCAATTTTTATATGAATAATTTATCGAAATAAATTTTATAAAAACTTTAATAATTATGAATAAAATAACCTTTAAATCATTAAAAACAAAAAAATGTTAATACATTTTTAAGATATCGAACGGATGAACAAATCTCTTAAAAAGGATTCATTGAATGTCTATAATGTAATTTTTCAGGGTGTCGCCGGATCGGCACCTGCAGGCGCGGCTGTTGCAACGTTGACAGGCTCGGCAGCATTTGCCCTTGGATCCTTGCCACTATCTGCAGTTATAGCATTTATTATAGTTTTAATAAATGCGGTTATAATAAACAGGATATCAAAATATGTTGCCGGTGCCGGTGGTTATTATGCATACAGCCGTGATGGCCTCGGGAGCTTTGCAGGAATATTCACAGGCTGGATGTATATAATGTACCAGATCATGTCACTTGCATTTATAGCCCTGAGCGTTGCCATCTTTTTGCCGGCACTTATAGAGACAGTTTTTGGCATAATGCTGCCATCATATTTGTGGTTCATTCTTCTTATAATAATAATCTCCTTTGGATACTTTGTCTAATTTTCAGGCGTTAAAAATTCTGTAAGGTATGCAATGGTGATGGCAACAATAGAGGTTATAGTCATTGCGCTTGTAAGCATACTTATAATAACAATAAAGCCATCGATAAACACTGCAAGCGTATTTACACCGGTTTATGCAAAGGGAGGATTCACAGGCGTCATGCTTGGTGTTTTATTTATGTACACGGCATTCTCTGGTTTTGGCACCGCGACACCGCTTGGGGAGGAGGCACAGAATGAAAAGAAGGTTATAGGCCGTGGTGTTGTTATCTCGGTAATAGTCCTTGGTTTGTTCTTTATACTTGCATCTTATGCATTTACGGTTGGCTGGGGTCCAGAGAATATGCTAAGCTATTCGCAGGAACGTGTTCCAGGTGTAATCCTGTCAGAAAATTACCTTGGCATAGCAGGTGCACTTGTGGTTACAGTGCTCTTTGTGAACAGCCTTTTCACGGATTCAGTTGTTTTTACAAACTCACTTTCAAGGGTTGTTTTTTCAATGAGCCGTGATAACGTGCTTCCAGGAATACTGTCAAATGTACATGAGCATAGAAGGACACCGCATGTTGCGGCGGGCATCATGGCAATAATTGGCTTTATAATAGCGGCCATAGCCGTGGTTACACTTGGTGGCTTCAATGCATTTCTTTACATGGGTATAGGTGCAACATTAAGTGCACTTGTTGTACATATGATCGCAAACGCATCACTGCCAGGAATAATAAACAAAATGAGGAAAAAACTTAATATTTTCATGGATATAGCACTGCCTGTTATATCAATAGCAATACTCGGCTTTGTGTTCTATGGTAGCTTTATAAGCATAAACAAAATAGTTATAATAGCATCAATAACATTTGGTATCTGGTTAATCCTTGGAATCATCTATTCATTTATATCAATGGAGAAATTCTCGCATCCTGTTATAGATAAATAATTAATTTTTTATAAATTTAAAATTAAAATTTTATTGAAAATTAAGTCTTGCTTAAATATTGCTAATTAATACTCCATAAATGAAATATATTCATCTAAAGGTTATTGCACTTAACATTTTCATGCTTCTTGCCGTGACATTTACAATGAGGGCAACAACAAACATGCTAATGACGATTATTCCCGTGTTTACCAAGTATGTTATTAATGCCGATGTGCTTGATGTTGGTCTTACAGCCACCCTGGCAGGCATAGGTGCATTAATTTCAAATATATTTGTAAACGGTAAAATAAGAATAGACAGGACGCCAGTTACAATATTCTCGTTTCTCCTGCTAATGACCATATCGATCTTCTTTTTAATCTTCTCATCGAATATATATGAGGTCCTTGTATTATCACTTGCGTCAGGCCTTTCCATGGGCGTTGTCCAGACACTCTTAATGACTTTAATAACGGCGCTCGCACCAAGGGAGCTTAGAGATAGATACATAGCAATGTTCACGGCATCGTTATCATTAAGCTTAATAGCAGGTACCCTTGCACAGGGTTTAATAGTAAAATACATAAATGTAAGGACGGCCTTTATAATATTCTTCTTTGTTTCACTGTTATCAACATTGATAATGTTAATCTCATCAAGAAGGATAAAAATCAATCCAGGCAAATCAAAAAAGATAAAATTCTCGGACGTTTTATCAAAATCATCAACTGCATTAAAAAATCCAAAGGTTCAGTTTGCATTATCAGGAAACATATCATATGCATTTCCATTTGTTTTAATACTAACCTATGGAAGCATCTTTGGAAATGAATATGATAATATAAATCCATCATCGTTCTTTTACATACTTGCTGCATTCTTCTTCGTATCATTTTTAACAAGGCTTTACATGTCAACACACAGCATTAAAAGAAAGGAGTTATTAATGTACTTTTCCTTTGTTCTTGGCCTGGCAGGATACATAATAATCGGCATCAGCTCATATTATATAATATTCCTTATAGGTTTAATAATACTTGGTATACCCCATGGATCAATATATCCAATATCAAGCTATTACCTTTCAAATTCCGTTGAAACAGAGGATCTAAACATAGTATACTCAATGTTCTCATTTATAATGAATATAATAGCATTTATTATACCATTTGTCTATGGTTTAATATCAAAACTCTATGATCTAAGGATAGCATCGCTTTCATTGTCAATACCAATGGCGCTTGTTATAATATACTCTGTTATATCAAACATTAAGGGCAATAGATCATTAAAGAGAAATGAATCATTAAATTAATTTTCTTAAGCAATCAGGGCAGAAGCATGAATCACTTATTAGCGACAGCATATTTATCTTCTCCCTTTTTATTTTTATCCCAGAACACCAGCATGAAAGCCCGTTACATTCAAAAACTGATCCACAGCCAGGGCATATCCTTTTCATGATGGATTATAAAATGGTATTATAACAATGTTACCATAAATTTTTGAAGATCATGCAAAATATTAAACGTTGTTATATTTTAATATATTGGTTATTAAATAAAAAATATTCATCTTCCTGGAATCTTATTAATTATATCTGGCATTTACAATATAATGATTCAATAAATATGAATGTTCTATTTAATTTATTAAAAGACAAAATTATCAAATTAAAATGTAAGATAAATAACAAAAAGCAGTGTTGATATTATATCTATAAAAACTATCTCGTTTGTTTTTCTTGTTATTTTAAAAGGATCTCCATGTATGTAAATTATGTGTATTATTGCAATAATGAATGCCGGTATTAAAAAAACAAAAAGATACAATTTATAAACTGTGATAACAAATGCCGGAATAAGCATTAAGGAATATATCTCCTTAAAATGCGTTACTCTTGTACCGTTAGGTTTATCCTCAATGGAATGATGCAAAAATCTAATGGCAGATGCCAGCAAACCTGTAAATATGCCTGTGATTAATACAAATACATCAACATTTAAATTGAAGACTATTACAGCACCTGTGTAAACCAGTGGTCCAAAAGAAAGGAACGTTGATATCTCACCAAGGCCGCGGTTGTCCAGCATCACAGGTGGAAGCACGTAAAGGAGTGAAACTATAACCGCTATAATACCTATGATTATTAAATAATATTTTTCTGTGATTACAAGCAGGTATATTCCAAGGGAAACCGCTATAAGCATTGTTATGATAAAAAAGTATCTTATTATTTTGGGATTAACATGATTTTTTATTATCAGGTACGGGCCAACAGGAAACAGGGTATCATCATTGTAAAGTTTTTTACCATTTTTATAATCATAGTAATCCATTGAAAGGTTTAATGCAGCCTGCATAAACAGGACTATTAAAATCATTACAATGAATAAATATAATTTTTTATAATGATCGAATGAAAAAGCTATTATAACTGGTGATACAGAAGTAAAGTACAATGGTATCTTTAATCCCCTGATTAAATCAATAATCTTCATGCTACATGATATTTATTAATATGATAAAGCTTCACATGTAATTTTAATATATTTAATTGCGATATTAAAATATGAATAAATCTATATTAAAATTCATGAGAAAATCAAAAACCATGACCCTATCTACCGATGGGATAAAACTATGGGGAACAAAGGTTTACTATGCCCTGGATCATGGATTCATCTTCTTTATAGAGAAAAAGGGATTAACCATACAAAATATATACAAGAACAATAATGTAAGCTTTGAGATAGATAATAATAAATTATCGATAATAGTTCAGGGTTCAGGCCACGTTGAGATTCTTGGTGAGCCAACAGATTTTGACAGGGAGCGTGGTATACTTCTTTACAAGGTTCCAGAGGATGTCCAGTTCATGAAGCACGGCACGGTCTATATTGCAAGATTGGTACCCGATTTTATCAGGGTCATAGACATGAGAACAGAGTTTAAAAAGTTCGATATTGATATAAATTTGGATGAATTTACAGAGAAGCAGCATCCTGTATTTTTATCATCAAGGCCATGGAGCTTCCAGCAGAGCATAGCTGCAATACTGCTTGGCGCCGTGCTTGCAACGAGAATAAATTTATTCCTGCTTTTTTTATCCATCATGGGCGTTCTTCTGGCCCAGGCATCCTTTAATATATTAAATGGCTACTTTGATTTCAAATCAGGAAATGATAATAAGCTATCAATGACAAGCACCAGGGTATTTATAGACAGGATTGTTCCAGAGCGCAGGGCAGTCCAATATTCAATGATAATGCTAATACTTGCCGTAATTATTGGAATCTACGCAGTATATATAAAACCGGAGATACTATTATACTTTGTTATAGGCCTTATTGGCGGTATATTATATAATCTTCCAAGAATAGGCTTAAAAAGGATGGCCCTTGGTGATATCTCAGTGTTTATAATATGGTCTGTTATTTTTCTTGGAAGCTATATTTTCCAGGGAGGAATAATAAATATACCTGTGATCTTCATATCATTTGCCGTTGGTATATTAACCTTAAGCATACTTCACAGCAACAACTGGCGTGACATAAAGGATGACAAGAATGCAAATGTAAAAACTGTGGCATCATTGCTGGGCGAAAAAATATCAATGATCTATTATCTTATACTGATATACATACCATACATACTTATATCTACAGCATTCTATCTTTCATATAAATTACTGCCACTGCTCTCTGTTTTTATAACAATACCAATGTCGGTATACCTGGCAAGAATAGCAATTAACAATAAAAATATAAAGCGCGGGGAGCTTGACAGGTTAACAGCAAGATTCACATTCATCTTTGCAATAACAGGCGCGGTATTCTACCTTGGCATTATGTTTATATACGGCATGGATAAATTTATACTATAATTTATTTATAATCTTTTATTATATAAAAATAATTAATATTAGAATTATGTTCTTCCAGATTCAATAACATATTTTATAATATTATAAACTAGAATGGCCAAAAGAATGGATGATATAACGATATCAATTAAACCATAGTCATATGAAAATTTCTGCGGTATCGCCAGGCCTGTTATATACAGATAGGCATCAATGGTTACCAGCAGCAAAAAGGATAAAATTATCCTCATTAGATTTAATTTCATATCTTAATATAGCATTAACCATTATATAAATTTCAGTCATATATTAAATTTATGGTTTAAATTTTTTATTTTTAATTCAAAATAATCTTTAACAAAATACGTTATTTTATAATTTAAATATTCTTAATTTTTTATAATTTATTAATATTATGTCACTTTTATTAAGAGACATAAAAAATTAACAAAATATTTTTAAACTTTATCATGTTATATTTTTATAATAAAGGTGTTATGATGGATGAAACTTTTGGAAATAACAGATATTCTGTTATTAAAAAGCTTGGCGAGGGGGGCAAGGGCATTGTTTATAAATGCATTGACAATAATTTAAACAGAATAGTTGCATTGAAGTTAATAAAAAGTGAGAGCCTTGATGATGAATCATATTCAAGGATTATTAGAGAGGCTGAGACAACTGCAAGGTTATCACATCCAAACATTGTTTCAATATATGACATGCAGAAGGAAGATAACAGGTTCTTCATGGTTATAGAATACATAGATGGTAAGGATCTTCTGGATTACATAGATAATAAGCCATTAAAACTTGATGAAATACTTAGTTTAATTATACCAATTACATCTGCGCTTTCATACGCGCATAAAAACGGCGTGCTGCATAGAGATATTAAACCAGAGAACATAATGGTCTCAAAGAACGGTGAGCCAAAGTTAATGGATTTCGGTCTTGCAAAGGCCCTTGATAGACCCGGAATAACAAGGGCAGGAACGATAGTTGGTACACCGGCATATCTATCACCTGAAAGCGCCCTTGGCAGGGAATCTGATAACAGATCAGATCTTTACTCACTTGGCTGTGTTCTATACTATATGAGCACAGGAAGGCCACCATTTACAATAAATGATACGATAAAATTGATATATAGCCATATACACGATTATCCGGCTGAACCATCAAAGATAAACAAGGATATTCCAAGGCAGCTGGATTCAATAATAATGAAGCTTTTAAGAAAGAACCCGGATGACAGATTTCAAAGCGCAGATGAATTATTATACGCCCTGAAGGCCCTTGAAATGGAAAACAGGCCTGATAATAAAAAAGAAATAATTGAAAAAACAGATTCATATAAAGATCAGTCTATGCTTATAGGTCTTGATAGTATAATTTCGGAGTTACAGTCTGCTGTAGATTCCGGATTATCAGGCTCCGGCAGCATATATTTAATAACAGGCGAGTCCGGTCAGGGAAAGACAAGGATCCTTGAAAAGACCATGGATTATGCTGTTTTGCGTGGAACAAAATCGATACTCTTAAAGGGTCGTGAATCAAGAATGTCAACACCGAATTACCTGTTTACAGAGATGTTCCGTGAGTTCTTTTACGAGGCCCCGCAGCAGCTTGTTTACAAGGTCTGTGGTGATTATGGTGATGTTGCCGTAAAGATACTTCCTGAACTAATTTCAAAACTTGGAAGAATCAATGATTACATGTCCAGTGAGCCTGATCAGGCAAGGCTTAGATTCTACGATGGCGTTATAGAAATAATAAAAAATATGTCAATTGAGTACCCGGTACTCATGGAAATAGACGATATAAACTATGCTGACAGCGGATCTTTAAGTATAATAGATTCAATAATGGATAAATTGCAGTCACTCCGTTTTGTTATAATAGCAACGATGTCAAAAAGCGATTCTTACAACGATGAGCTGGATCATATAATATCAAACAGGATTTTAAATAAAATGGAGACAAAAAATCTTGACAGACCACAGACTGCAATGTTAATAGCCTCAAGGCTAAACGAGGATGTATCAAAAATAAGCGATGAGTTTACAGATTTTATCTTTGTAAAAACTGATGGGAATCCATTCTACATAGAGGAGGTATTAAAGCTTTTAAAGGACAAGAAGTTGATATTCAGGGATGAACATGGAAGCTGGGATAGAAAGCCGATAGAGGAAATAGGAATACCATCATCAATAGGCTCTTTTATTAAGGAAAGATTATCAAGCCTGGATGATATAACCATGGACATTATATCAATGGCATCTGTCATCGGCTATGAATTCGATGTTGATGTTCTTGAATCGATATCCGGCATTGATGAAAACCAGTTTGAAAAGATAATAGAGAACTCAATAAAAAGAAAGATCGTTTATGAAAGGAAGACCGCACCAGGGGAGTTTAGATTATTCTTTTCGAATCCACAATTGCATGATTATTTGTACGAAAATATGAGCATGTTTAGAAAAAGAAAGCTTCATGCAAAGATAGCAAATGCAATTGAAAGCATCTACGGGGATAACAACAGCGCATTCTTCCGGGATCTTGCAAGGCACTATTTGGAGGCTGGAAACCTTCAAAAGGCCCTTGATTATAATATTAAGCTTGCCGATAACTGGTCAGAATCATTCCAGTTTGATCAGGCCGTAAAGGAATACCGCAGGGCACTTGAAATACTTGGAGAGATACACAAACCAGGAAAGGATAGCGAGATGCTAAGGGCAAATCTATTGTATAAAATATCAGAAAACGCAGTATTTAATAATGATATATCTGAAAATGATTCAATATACCTCGATGAGGCCATAAGAATCTTTGACAGGTACGGCGAGGATAAAAAGATCGCGGAATCAATTTTAATATCAAGTGCATCATATAATAAATTTGATTATTATATAGATTACACGAGATCATTTTTAAACAGGCTTTATGAAAACAAGGGAGATCCTGAGGTTATAGGCATAGCATCAACGGCAATTATAGGATCTTTATGGTACACGGCCAATGTTTCAGAGGCCAGAAAATGGGGCAAAAAATACATTGACTATGTCAGGAGCATAAACTATTATGATAAGTATACAATTAGATGCAAGGAAATACTTCTTTTGGTTCATCCACTTAATTCATACAGTGATCTTGATGATATAATTAAAAGCTATGAAGAAATAGCATATGAATCAACAAATCTTCTTGAAAAACATCCCGATGATTTAATACTGCTTAACACCTTATCAACGCTTTTCAACAATTTTGGGACAATGATGGCCAGGATGGTCTTTGATTTAAAAAAGGCCGAGCAGGCATTCGATAGGGGCATTCAATTTGCCGGAAAGATCAGCAGGGGCCAGAAAGCGCGTCTTGAGATATCCAAATACGAGGAGCTATTTTTAAGCGGCAATAGGGACGTTGTTAACAGATACTTTGATATGGTCTTTAAAAGCAATTCAAGGGATGATTTTTATATTATGGTCTCAAAATTTGGCGAGCTCTATTTTGATTACTTTCATGGTGATATTGATAAAACAATCACGTTAATATCAGAGCTTGAGAAGATACCGTCAATGCAGGTCTTAACATCGATACCGGAGGTAAAGGTGCCAATCTTTGTTGACAATAAAAAAATCACAGAAATATATGATTACATTGAAGATATTATAAAAAAAATAGATGGTGAGATCACAGGCGATACAATAAAGGGCTATATTATAACATTGATGCACGCTGTTTACGTATCATCAATTGCAAATAACAGCGAAAATGCCATAAAATATTTATCATTGATCAAAAATGAATATAATAAATACGGACTCTGGTGGATAGGTTCATACATGAACATAGCTGAATCCTATTATCAATCATACTTTGGAAACCGTGATGCTGCAAAGAAATTAATGAACGATTCAGCATTAAAATTTCATGAGCATGGTTTTGATATATACTATGGTATATACATGTATGAGCTTGCGGTTCTTTATCACATGGATGGGGAGCAGGAAAAATGCAATATGGCACTGGACAGCGCATTAAGCGTTTTTACGCCAATAAATTTTACACTGTACATTGAAAAATGCCTGAGATTAAAGGAGCTTTTAAAGGCATGATATATCCATAATACTTTTATCCGGCCTTTTATAAATGATATAACTTTTAGCAAGGTCAGGATTTTTATTTTTAAAATAATGAATAAATTTGAAGCCCTGCAAAAATAATATTTAATTAAAAATATAATTATGCATCATCTATAATAAAAGCAATCTATTTTGATTGAATAAATATAATTAAATTCATTTTTATATTAAATATGTTAAATAAAAATAATTTCATATGAAAACAACGATGTATGCCATTAGGCTTATTATTGATATCTGAAGAACAAGCTGTATTGATGCAACAATTGATATCTTTTTCATTTTTAATGAGACAGCATGTTTATCAAGGCTTTTATTAATAAACAATGCGTATCTTAATATAAATACTAAACTTAGCAAAACAAGTATTAACGAAATTATCAGAATTAATATAAAAAGAATATCAAACTTAAATATATGCTCCCTTAATGATAGCTCGTATCCTGCCAGTGGTGTTATTATTGAAACGCCTGGTATAAAAAATAGTATCATTGGTATTAATCTTTTTGAGATATCAAATCTTATTGAATCATCCATACCGGACATTACTATAAAAAATATGAGGCCAAGAAATACATCAGTTCCTGTCCATATAACGCCCAGAAGAACATGAACATAGTCCAGAATAAGTATGCCAGGTATAAGAAATGCCACAATAAACGCAACCAATGGTATTATTAAAGATAAATATCCTAATTTATAATTCATATTGAAACACCCGTCGCAAAATGGGCCATTAATAATATAATGGCCATTTGAAATATTACCTGTATCAGTGAAAGTTTTAGATTTAACATTGTTAGCCTTACGATCTTGTTTTTATCTCCTGCTCCGTGAAGAATCTCTTTATATATTCTTAATTCATTCGGCAGGAATATACCAATGCCCTGAATGAAAAGTATTCCTGCAATGACAAGTGCAATTATTATATAAATTGATGTAAATGGTATTGAAAGGTCCATTGCGGTATACACGCCTGCCGTTATTGTTACCGTTGATATCGCCGGCATAAAGAAGAGCATTGTTGGTGTCAATCTCATTGAAATATATGTTCTTTGAATGTTGTTTAAACCCTTCATAACATATGAAAAGAAGATACCAAGGACAAGATCCATGCCGGTTCACATTGATCCGGAAACAACGTGCAGGTACTCAAGCAGGTAAAAATTCTTTGAGTAAAGAATTATTACAAGAAGTAATGGCGGTATTACCAGCATCGGCAATCCCCTTTTAAGTGAATTATATAATGTAAATCTTCTGTCAGGAATTAAAAGTTTAGTCATTTCTGTAGCATTTTCTATCTATGATAAAACATTATACATATTTTATTTTTTTTATATTAAATATCATCACAAAAATCTTTTATTTTTATTTTCATATTTTTTATTTATAAAAATAATTATCAATAAACTTTGAAAAATAAAGATTGTTTTGTTTAAATTTCAGTATCAATAATTTAATAGATATCAAGAGCTATACATCTTGCCATTGCGCCACTGCCATTTTTTATCTTTATGGGCAGTGCCACTATAAAATAGCGTTTACCCTCAATGAGGTTTTCAAGGTTCATATCCTCTATGAATATAAAGCCCCTTGAAAGAAGCTTTTTATGCACCGGGAAATCTGAATGCCAGTATGGTTCTATACCAAGCGTGTCTATGCCTATGGTTTTTACATTTTTATCCATAAAAAAGTCTGCTGCATCCATTGATAGCCCAGGGAAATTGTATAAAAAGTTCCTGTCGAACGATCTAATCTTAGAAAAACCTGTTCTTATAAGTATTATATTATTATAGTATTCCCTCCATTTTGATCTTAGATCTTGTGCTGTTATCTCCTCACCTGGTTTTTTATCTATTTCTATGCAGAATCCATCACCAACAATGCTCCTCAAATTTAGATTATCCACAGTTTCGCCTGATTCCGAAAAATGATAAGGCGCATCGATATGTGTTGATGTGTGCGTCATTGTCTTTATCTCTTCTATATTATAATCTTCCCTTGGTATTATTCCGGATCTTTTTATCTCTGGCAATGGGGAGGATGGCCAAACAGGCATCTCATTGTATATACTGTTTGTTAGATCAATAATATCTTTTATCTCCATAAAATTATAGCATTATAATATTTATAAGATTATCCATTAATATGAATCGATTAAAAATTAGATAAATTTCAATGATGCCTTATTTATCCTGAATTATTATAATAAAAAACTATATTATAATTACTCCATTATAAATAAGCAAGAACTTTTATTTCAAATTCCCGCATTTTACATAATTTAATATCAGGCATGCTGTTTTTTTATGTAATCTTTTACAGGATTCAGATATTTTATTTGATTATTATAGAATTTTAATTCAAAAATAGTATAAAGGCATATAATTATATATTTATAATATATTATTTATATGAAGAAATCAGATTATTGAATGAAACCGCCACATTTATCTTATAAAATATTTATATAGAAAAAATGCATTTTCCATTAATGAATTCAGAACACATGTTCGGTAAATTTTCAGACAATTTATCGGACAATTATGAAATAGATAGCATTCCAGAGAATTTAAGGAATAAGAAGCCATCGGAGCTGTTTACACTATGGTTTGCCGCGAATCTAACCGTTGGTGATTTTGCCGTTGGATTTATACCGGTTGAGCTCGGCCTTAACATTTATTATGCCATTCTTGCAATAATCATAGGAAATGTCCTTGGGTCTGCACTTTTGGGTGTAATGTCACTGACAGGCCCAAGAACAGGGCTACCACAGATGGTTATAAGCAGGTATGGCTTTGGAAAGAGGTTTGGAATCTTTATATCAGGTCTTCAGTGGATAAACACAATGGGCTGGCTCACAGTAAACCTGGTTCTTGCTGGATTTGCATTATCACTTGCACTGCACTTCTCGGTTTATGAAATACCGGTCTTTGTAACAGGAATAATCATACTATTAATATCATACCTTGGCAGGAACATTATAAGCCATTTTGAAAGGGCTATGAGCATCGTCCTTGGCATCATATTTTCTTTTATAGTTATAGATTCAATGATAAGACCTGAAAAAATTCTTTTATATCATGGCGTTTACAGTGGCATCGGTTTTGGAATAACACTTGCAAGCACGTTCTCATATATAATGTCCTGGGCACCATATGCGGCAGATTATTCAAGGTACAATCAAGACAAAGGCAGCGTTTTTACATATTCATTCGTAGGTGGCATGATATCATCCATATGGGCTGAAATTGCAGGTCTTTTTGTTGCAATCCTTTCTGTAAATCCTGACCTGAATCCGGCTCTTGATCTAAAGGATGCCCTTGGATACTATGGCTTTATAGGACTTTATGCATTATTCCTTGGTGGCATAGCCGCAGACGCAATAAATCTATATTCAAATTCATTATCAATGAAGAGCATGGGCATAAAAATAAAAAGAAGGCTTGTATCAATTATAGGAATATCAATAGCAATAATTGTTTCAATGATTGCATATAACAAATTTTATCTATTCTATGAGGACTTTCTTTTTATACTTGACTACTGGATAACCCCATGGATAGGCATAATGATAGCAAGCTTTTTCATTGACATGCACGGTAAACCATTATCAGGTATTCCTGGATTTAATGTTCCAGGCATATTATCATATTTTATCTCACTTGGTGCATCTGTTCCATTCATGGATCCCGGATTCTTATATGAGGGCGTAATATCAAAGCTTTACCTTGGCGGCGTTGATATAAGCTACTACGTATCATTTTTGCTCTCGATACCGTTGTACATTGCAATAAGAAAATTAATAAAAAACAAAGATATTGTAATAAATGCTCAACGATCTTGAGATAATTAATATGGCAAAAAGATCATTGCTTATATCCAAGAATTTTGATGAAAAATGCTTAACACCGAACGGCTACGATCTTAGAATTAACGATATAATCCCTGGAAATGATATAAAAAAGGGAACGGTATTCTTTGTATCATCATATGAGGAAATAAAGCTGCCTGATAATATCATAGGATTATTATTTATAAGATCATCATTTGCCAGGAAGGGCATCTTTGGCTCATTTGGCGTTGTTGATGCCGGTTATATGGGAAATTTAACACTTTCATTTTATAACGCATTAAAAGATGTAAAAATTGAAAGATATGAAAGAATCGTCCAGATCGTCTTTGAAAGGATAGAAAAACCTGAAAAAACATATTCAGAAAGATCCGGGAATTATTATGGTAAATCAGGTATAAACCTATAATTCATTTAATTATTCAATAAAAATTATTAATAATTATTAATGAATACAGATTAAATGAGGGCTTTTATAGTTGGCAGGTTCCAGCCTTTTCATAACGGCCATATGGAGATCTTAAAGAGGATACTCCATGAAAACGATTCCGTAATAATAGGCATAGGCAGCGCCCAGTTTTCACATACATTAAAGGATCCATTTACTGCCGGTGAGAGGCATTTAATGATATCATCCGCACTTGAGGAGAGTGGTGTGTACAATTATTATCTTGTACCAATTGAGGATGTTAATTCGAATCCCCTCTGGGTGTCCCACGTTGAATCATTAACGCCACCATTTCAAAGAGTTTACACAAACAATCCACTTGTAAAGAGACTTTTTTATGAAAAGGGCTATGAGGTTCTTTCAATGGATCTGCTTAACAGAAAGGAATGGTCTGGCACATCAATAAGAAACAAGATGATAAGGGGTGAAAACTGGAAAAAGGATGTACCGCCTGCGGTTGCAAGGGTTATAGACGAAATAGATGGCGTTTCAAGAATACGCGATCTTTCAGAGAGTGATGAATAAAAAACATAAAAATTTCAATAATTTAAGATCATTTTTGCAGGCATAAAATTCTAATTATATAAGAATTTTAAAAATGTCATTATCAAAAGAAAAATATTTATTTAAATATAACCTTATAAATTAATGAAAATCAAAATGCGCTTGATAGCTGCATCATACAGGCAGCGCGATGTTACGGTAGAGCTCTATGGCAGGGCTGATGATGGCAGCTCTGTGACTGCACTTTACTTTGGATTTAAGCCATATTTTTACTATGTAAATCCGGATGAAGAATGCATTGAAAAGATAAAAAACAATGATGAATTCATATCAATGGAGGAAAAGGATCTCTTCCTAAACGGTGAAACGGTAAAAACACAGAAAATAACGGTAAAATCCCCATGGAGGGTTCCGGAATTGAGGAAAATATGTAAGTGCCAGGCCCTGGCCGCAGATATACCATTTCATCACAGGTTTATATATGATTTTGATCTTGGATCCAGCCTTGAGATTGAGGGAGACGAGATTAATGATGAGAGAATTAATTATTCCACAGATCATGTTATAAAAATAAAGAATATAAAAAATACAGAGGCATTCAATCCAGATCTAAAGATACTATCATTCGATGTTGAGAATTCTATAAAAACAAAGGAGATCTATGTAATAGGCTATGCAATTTACTTTAATAACAAAATTGAGACTGGAAGCATTACAGGCACTGAACACGAGATATTAAAAAAATTCAATGAACTTATAATAAATAATGATCCGGATATAATAACAGGTTATAATATTGATGGATACGATCTTCCTTTAATAGAGGAAAGAATGAAATATAATAATATAAAATTTGGCATAGGCCGTGATCATTTACCGCCAAAGAGGATCCTTGACCAGTACTGGCGGCTTCATGGCAGGGTTGTTAGCGATGCCTGGTGGGCTGTTAAAAAGGTCGTAAAGCCAAAGCATGAAACTCTAAACTATGTGGCAAGGCTTTTATTGAACGATGAAAAGGAAAACATAGACAGAATAAACATTGAATCTGAATGGGAGACAAAAAAGGAGGATGTAATAAAATACTGCATAAAGGATGCATACCTGGCCCTTGAAATATACAGAAAGATAAGGATTCTTGACATGAATTTGTATTTATCAGCGGTTTCAAAGCTTCCGCTGGATGATGTTGCAAACGGCGGAACAAGCACATATGTTGACTCAATATTAATAAGGGAGGCGGATAAACAAAACATAGCCGTTCCAATGTCTGCACATGATTTCAAGGAGGAGAGCTTTGAGGGCGGCTATGTTCACAGCATAGGTGCCGGGCTTTACGATATGGTCATTGTCCTTGATTTTAAAAGCATGTATCCATCGATGATTATAAAATACAATATATGCTTTACAACACTGAACGGGAACGGAACCATAGTGGCACCAAACGGCGCCAGATTTTTAAGCCCTGATATTAAAAAGGGGTTAATACCATCAATGCTTGAGTCCCTGATGAAGGATCGTGACAATATAAAAAAGCAGATGAAGAGCTCATCCGGCGAGGAAAAAGAGTATTTAAACGGCCTGCAAAATGCAATAAAGGTATTGATGAACACATTCTACGGCGTTCTCGGGGCATCTTTTTATAGGTTTACAAATCCTGAGATAGGCGGTGCAATAACATCACTGGGCAGGGTTACAATAAAAAATATAATTGATAAACTTGAATCCTCAGGACACCGTGTTATATACGGTGATACTGATTCAATATTCATAGAATCAGGCAAGAAAACAAAGGAGGATGCAATAAAGTTTGGAAACGAACTAAGCGATAGAATATCAAAGGAGGAGAATCTCGTTCTTGAGTTTGAAAAGATTATGGACCCGCTGTTTTCACACGGTGCAAAGAAGAGATACGCGGGCAAGGTCATATACCCGGACAGCATGGCAGGCGAGATACTCGTTCGTGGCTATGAGACAAGGCGTACAGATTCCTTTGATTTACAGAGTGAGGCACTTTCAAAGGTTTTTGAATACATATTAAACCGCGATGTGGATGGCGCAAAAAGATATGCAGACGAACTTGTAACAAAACTAAAGAATGGGGATAATTCAATACCAATAGAAAAACTGGTAATATCAAGAACTGTAAAGAATTTTAAGAGTTATAAGAACGCCGACTCAATGGCAAACGTTGCAGCTGCGAGGAAGCTTATAGCAATGGGTGAAACATTTATACCCGGCATGAAGGTTTCCTGGATTGTTACAAACGCAAGTAAAACGCCCCAGGAAGTCGAGCCATACATCGATGGAGAGCCATTTAATAAGAGACCTGATTACGATTATTACTCAAGAAGATTACAGGAGACATTAAACAGGGTTCTTGAGGGTCTTAACAAGGAGATAAAGGTAAATAAGAATCCGCAGACAAGGCTTGATGATCTGTTCCAGGAAAAGAAAAAAACCATCGAGGACTTTTTCAAATAGTTTATATATAATAGATAAATTACTTAGGTATGGGCTATAAATATTATAACAGGACTAATTATCAGTTTCGCTCACTGGTATTTACATCTCTTGCGCATTTTACAAACGATGGTAATTTTTTGCTCTTTCCAACATTAATAACATATTATAAATTCATACCCGGGGTTAGCATAACCTTCCTTGGAATAATGGCCATTGTTTACAATCTTCTATCTGGACTTCTTGGAACGCCCATAGGAAGGCTTGCAGACAAAATAAACAGGGACTCATTTTTAATATTTATAGGCATAGCATCTGAGGGCATCTCCGTTCTCATATTTGCCCTTGCATTTCTGTACATGAATTATGCCAGTTATATAATATTCCTGGGTTCTGTTCTTCTTGGTTTTGGACAGGCATTTTACCATCCAATAGGTGCATCGATACTATCATTTACATATGGAAAGGAAAAAGCTCCAGGTGCAATGGGCATCAATGGTTCATTTGGCAGTCTTGGCAGGGCGGCACTTCCATCGATAATAGTTTATTCAATGGCATTTCTTAACAATTTTAATGGATTATTATTAATCTTTGCGTACACAATGGCATCCGCATTTATAATACTGTCAGGCCTAAGCTTCTTTAACAGATCAAAATACAGCGAGGCTGAAACATACAATGATAAATTTAATGATAATAAAATTAAGTCCGCACCATCTATTAAATTATATTACAGATTCCTTTTAGTACTTGTTGCACTGGTCTTTATAAGGTCAATGTTTCTGACCGGCACTGTCACCTTTGTGCCAGATTATCTTGATGATATATTTAAATCAAAAACACTCATGGGGGATATACTAACGCTGAGCTTTCTAAGTGCTGTTTTTGGCCAGCCCTACTTTGGCTCAATGGTGAAAAAATACGGTGGAAAATTCACAATACTAATAACAAGTTTAATATCAACGGTGTTCTTTGCATTATTTTTAATCTATGATAATATTATATACATAACACTGGTATACCTTGTTTACGTTTTTGCCGCATTTTCAGGATTTCCAGTGCTTCTTGGATACGTTGGCCAGGTCATACCAAGGGAGTTCTCAACCCAGTCGAATGCACTTGTCTGGAGCTTTGGCAACATTGTTGGCGGTTCCGCAGGCATAGCATTGATAACAGGCTTCAATGCTTTAAAATATCCATTGCATTTCTCTTTATCAATAATGCTTATCTTTGCAGTGGTATCACTGGTAATGGTACCGCTGCTGCCATCAAAAAATAAAGGTGAAAAAGTTGTAAAGAAAGATAAAGAACCAGGCAAAGTATGAAAACAATCCAAAGGCTACTGATATTTTTAACATCCTTCCTTTTTTTATGGTAAAATAAATGATTATATTTAAAGCTGCAAGGGCGATTCCATAGTAGAATCTTTCATATACATTGCCATAGAGCGCAGATGTTATTGGAAGTCCCATAACAAAAGGTGATAAAACAACCGCCAGCGAGCTTAATATAAATAAATAGAAGAGATCCTTTTTAAAAGCATAAACCAATGTAAAGTATGCCATCGGTGATATGAACGTGCCTATGTATGCAATTATAACCTCAAAGATTATTCCTGTGCTTGGCAGTAAAAACGTTATGTATTTTGGATCAGCAAATAAGACAACTGTCAATGCCCATGTGAGCATGCCCATAACTGCGGCATAGAAGTATTTAAAATAATCATCATAGATTCTATGAACCTTTGAGCTGCCAAGAATTACAGGTTTCTGAATATTTTTTTCGTTAAATGAATGGATATTTACGTTTCTATAAAATTCCAGTGTGATTATTTTATTATAATCCACAATTGAATATTCATTTGATGGTTCGTAACGCTTTATATAAAAGAATAATAAAAATTTATTGTAATTGCCCAATATTAGTGTTGCAATTATTATTCCGAATAACGCTCCGATTAATATATCCGGATAAACATATACTATGTTCTTAAATGTTATGATTATATGCATAGTGAGTAATGCAATTATTATAAATAAGCTTTAATAAAGAACATTGAATTTATTTAAATGATGTCACATTTATAAATTTATCTTATATGATCTGAGCCATTCAGAATCACTGTTATATATATCGCGCACGTCATTTAATTTATAATAAAGTATTGCAAGCCTTTCAAGGCCAAGGCCAAAGGCAAAGACAGGGTACTTTAAACCAAGTGGTTTTGTTACCTCAGGCCTGAATATTCCAGAGCCGCCAAGCTCTATTTCCCGGCCATTTACCTTAACAATTACATCCATGCTCGGCTCTGTATATGGATAATATGAAGGTATCAATTTTATGTCATCAAAGCCAAGCCTTCTGTAAAATTCACGCATAAACCATTTTAACGTTGATAAACTTGCATCTTTTGAATAGACCGCGCCCTCAATCTGATGGAACTCTGCAAGGTGCTTCCAGTCAACGCTCTCGTGCCTGAAGACCTTTTCTATTGAAAAGATGTACTGTGGGCTCTTTCTGTTATTATAAAGGTATCTTATTGTATTTACCGTTGTATGCGTTCTTAGAACAAGTTTTTTTGATTCATTTTCATCGAATTTATATCCCCAGCCAGGGTATTTATTTATGCCATGCTCATGAACAGACTTTGCTATTTCAATGATCTCTGGATTTTCCATTTTATAATCAAAATCCGTTGAGGCATAAAATGTGTCCTGAAGATCCCTTGCAGGATGATCCTGCGGTATAAACAGCATGTCCATGTTCCATGCAGTGTATTCAACAAAGTGCCCGTGCATCTCAGTAAAGCCAAGGTCAAAGAATATAGATCTTATCCTCTCAGTTAAATATGTTAACGGGTGCAGGCCGGAGCCACGCAGGCCCGCATCAGGATTCAAATCAAATGGCCTTAACCTTACATTCTTCCATGAATTGTTGACAAGCATTGATGTTGTTAATTTATCGATATAAATATCAGGATTGAACTCATTAAGTATTTTTAATCCGGCATCATTTATTTTTATTATTCTCTCATTGTAATTTTTCTCCCTTAAAAGCGACCTTCTTTTTAGTAATGATAAGGTTTCCATATCACATTCCTGGGGATTCTCAAGGCATGATCTAATCATTTTTATCTTTTCCAGTGCGGCATCATTATAATTTAAAAGACCGTTATTCGGTTTTATACCATATCTTGCAAGGTTTGAAATTGCTATCTTATAATCACTAATTAATTCTTTTAATTCATCCAGGGCTATTGATTTCCTTTCTTTTAATATTTTAATGGCAATTTCCTCTGGAAGTCCGTTTTCCAGGTACTTTTTCCCCTCATCTGTTATATAATAATATTTTTTTAATGATCTTTTAACATCTATGTAACCCTTTGATTCAAGATATGATACCGCGCTTGCAATCATTCTATCGTCCATGTTATTTATCTTTATACTGGATTCACTTACCCATGAACCGTTCTTTATAAAATTTAATACATTGTATTCATTCCTGCTTATGCCCTTTTCCATCAATTGAAGATATAATTTTTATATTAAAAGTTTCACAGTTTAATACCATGGCATCATTATCATTTATGATAAAAGAATATAATGATTATTACATCATAGATTTTAAAAGGCCTGTGAGAAAGTTCAGCTCCGCACCATTTAACGGCGGTGTTGGCACATCACTGAGATATATAAACAGAACAGTTAATTTAAATTACAATGATGATCCTTCATTGGAAATAATGGAATTTCTAATAAGAAATAAAATTGATTTAAATGGTACTGTTGTAACATTAACAGCCGTGCCCGTATCGCAAAGAGTAATCAAAAGCATTAATATTGATAAATATAAAATGGAATCAGTAATAACTGCAGGATTTGAAAATGCATTATCCATTGGTAACAGAAACAACTTTTACGGAACTGTAAACATTGCGGTTATAACAGATATGCCGCTATCGGATGCCGCGGCAATAAACCTGATGCAGTCAATAACTGAGGCAAAGGCACAGGCAATGAACGATCTAAATATCATGGATAAAAAGACCGGTCTGAGGTCTCCAGGAACATCAACGGACACTGTAAACGTATTCATAGACAATTTTAACATGGATATTAGATACGCCGGAAGGTTAACAGATCCAGGGTATTATTCATCATTAATTGTATATGATTCAATAATTGAGATCTATAAAAGGCATTATTTAAAATTATAATGCATTAATTTTATTCATTGAAATTACACGCTGATAAACAATATTCATATGTAAATATCACGCGAATATTTTAATTTTTGCTGTAGCTTTAATGTTTTCATAAAATTATTTTTTTATGATTCAATTATTTATCATGGCAATAATAACAGCAAAAAGTGTTAGCGAGAATGTAATAATCGTTGGCAATCTGGAAAGGCAGAGAACCGTTAACAGCTTTCTTGGCAATCTGGAAAAGGTATCTGAATTTGCAGGGTATACATCATACCAGGGAGAATACAATAATAAAAAGGTAACCACGGTCTTTCACGGCATAGGCATTCCATCGATATCATTAATAACAGATGATCTAATATCCCTTGGTGCAAGACGTATAATAAGGTTCGGCTCGTGCAATGCAATAAGGGAGGAAATAGAGCCAGGCTCCGTTGTTATACCGCAGGGCTACTCATACAATTTTGGCGGAACATTCAGGCAGTACCTAAATGATGAATACTCATATTCACTGATACCGGATTACGATCTTATGTTAAATACGGTCAACGAGCTTGAATCTCTTGGCATAAAGACATTTAAGGGCAGGGTCTTTACAAGCGATGCACTTTTCACACATTCAAGGGAATTCATAGAAAAGATGGCAAAAGACAATCATATGGCACTGGAACTAGAAGGCGCCGGACTTTACCTCATTGCCGGATTAAAGAACGTTAAGGCACTATCAGTTCATCTTGCATATGGAAACCTTTTAAACAATAAAAAGATGGATGCATCAGAGATATCTGAAAAAGAAAAATTAATAGCAAAGGGAATATTAAACGTTTTAACAAGATAGATTAAATATTTAAAAATATATCCATTATCTCATCAATTTTTATTGTTTTATGTGGGTTTGGCCTTGGCCTTGTTGATATGTAAACACCGTATGGCTCAATTTTATCTCCAATTACATCGCCGTATGGTGAGAATATGATAAAATCGTTGAACTTATTTATAATTTCATATAGATAGTTATCTATCATTGAATAGATATCGCATTTTACATCGGTGCCTCCCGGTATATTCAATGAGTTTACTGATGCTATTGTATAATCTGTTTCCGCATTATTTATTTTATTGAAGACATTTCTTATTTCAACGTTGTAATCCTCATTAAAATATGATGAGTAATCACCAATTGTTGGATTATCTATTGGTATGTTTATAATTGAGAGCCTGTTTTTTATTTTATCTGGAATATCAAAACCATCATTGTAATGCATGATTCTTCTCCAGACGCTTTTTATATCATGACAGTTTTCATTATAAACAACACCCCTTGGGTGTGTGTTGAAAAGATTGACCGTTGCAGGCATCGTGCAGCGCATAAAGTACCCATAGCTAAAACCATTTATTCCAAGAAGCAGTTTCAAAGCAGCCATTTTAACTTCTCCTCTAAAACATTCTCCGGAACCACACCAACTGACCTGTCTGCAAGCATACCGTTCTTGAAGAATAGAACAGTAGGCAGTCCTGTTATATTATACTGATACAAGAGTCTCATGTTCTCATCACCGTTTACCTTGCCAAATTTTACCTTCGTATATTTTTCTGCAAGATCCTCTATTAATGGTGATAGTATATGGCATGGTGCACACCATGGAGCCCAGAAGTCTATAACAGAGACGCCCTCTGAAACAAATGTCCCGAAATTTGATTCGTTTAGTGTTTTTATCCTGTTTTGGAGCTCATTCATTATCTCATTGAGCCTTGCCCTTTTTATTTTCTCTAGATCCTCGTCCATATTATTTTCGAATTGCAAGATCATATTTAATTTTTATTAAATATGATGGATAATTTAAAAATATTTCTTGAAAACGATTTTATATAAATTATTAATATTTTTAATTTATAATTAAATTTATAAAAAGCATTACCTTGAATTATTATTTTTCTTTAATTAAAACTTAAAATTCCTTATATATTCCAGGAAGATCAAAAGCCGAAACTTTGTAAGATCAGCAGATGGGCCTCATGCAAACAAGTATGTAGCGCCACGGAGCATTTTTTTTCTGATCCGAGGGCTCCATGGCAAATTCAACATCAAAGATATCAGATATCCTTGAAACATCCTTTTTTAATGGCTCGACAAAAATGTTCTTTCTTATAAAGCCGTCCGCATTTATAAAATGGCCGGTGCACCTCAATGCCATTTTTATATTTTTATATGCTATGAACCTTCTCCTTCCAAGATTATGAAGCACAAGGTTTGAAACAACAAGGTCAAAATTATTCTTGATTTTCATATTTAAAAGATCATCATTTATTATATTTATTCTATTGTAAATGCCAAGCTCCCTTAAATTGTTTTCAAGCCTTTCAATGCTGTTATCAATTAATGATCCGGAAAAATTATCAAGATCTGTTATCTCTGCATTTTTAAAGTACGATGCCGTGACATATGTAACAAAGCCTGAGCCCGCACCCGCATCAAGTATATTTATATCCTCATCACCATTGTATCCAAGCTTTTTAAATGCCTCAATGAACATAATTTTTGATATATTTCTAAGTTTCTCGGATTCCTCCCTGGATGAATGATGATAAATACCAAAATCAACGGGCATATTAATGTATATAATTATTGCTAATTATTTTTTTTATAGCTGTTCAAGAATATACCATATTAACTGGTTCAATGACAGGTTATCAGGATTCACTGGTGTAATATCATCATTGAACAGTGGTTTTACAATCTTTCTTAATGACATCAAAGAAGATCTTACATTTAATGGATTTTCAGGGCACGGGTAGTTTTCATTTGCCTCGCTGTTGTAAAGCGAGCATTGATCTGTATTAAATTTTATCGAGAATCTTCCTGTTGAGATGTAATGGGCTGTTACAGTGCTTATTCCACCAGGCTCTATACCAGTCCAGCCACCCTCAAGCATCTCATATGTTTCTCCAGGTGCGAGTGTGAACAGAAAGGCCACGAATTTTGTATCATCAGGATTCTCAAAAACAGCCAGCGGTGGTGAGTTGCTCTCAATGCCCGTATTTTTTAATGGCACAGGTCTTAATGCAAATTCAACCCCAAAGTTCTCATAGTATACTGGATAAAATGCATTGCCAAATGGATAAACGTCGCTTACATTGTTATTGTAATTTATTCCGCGTAAAAGAATAAATGAGATCTCCTTATTATTTGGATTCATAAATGTCCATTTTATTATGCCATTCTGTTTATTATACCATGCATAGCTTACAGATACATTTTTTAACGGATTTAATAATAAACCAGGGATATTCATTATTGTTTATAAAAAGGTTAAATAATAATCTATCGAATAATATTTCTTAAACATTTAAACATAAAAAAAATATATGTTAATAAAATATCACGTCATGAAACTTTTAGGAAGCAAAAAAATATATGAAACCATGGAGGAGATAATAAACCCGGAGCACACAATGCTTGTTATGTGGGACGTACAGAACGGCCTTGTAAACAATGTTTTTAATAAAAACGAGTTTTTAAGCTCTGCAAAGAGGCTTTTAGAGGCAGCACGTGCATCAGGCATGAAGGTTCTCTACACAAAGATTACGCCCCTGCCGAAGGAATACATGTCACCGGCAATGATATCATCCTATATGATGAGATTTCATGTTGATGATCCTGAGAAATTGCCTGTTTTTATGGCACCAGGATCAAGTGAGGCCGAGATATATGATGAATTAAGGCCAAAAGAGAACGATTACGTTTTAAACAAGCACACCGCAAGCATATTCATCGGCACAATCTTTGACAACATGCTTAAGGCCGCAAAAATAGAGACTATTATATTTGCAGGAATAGCAACGGAGATCGGTGTTGAATCAAGTGCCAGGGATGCAGGAAACCTTGGATACTACACAATAGTTGCATCTGATGCATGCTCCTCATCATCAAGGGATGGCCATGAGGCTGCATTAAAGTCTTTATCAAGCGTTGTTATGGTTTCAACCGTTGATGATATAATTAAAAATTTAAAATACTAAACATCTTTTTTTATAAAATCCTTCTTTGGTGTGTATTTTAACCTTAATATCGCGTACCAGGGCGATATCATATCAACAAAGGCCCCGATTAATCCGTTTTTTATTAAAACGTAGATGCTCAGCTTTTTTATGTACTGCCTGTGCATGGAGTAACCTGAATAGTACTGTATTAACATGAGAAACCATATAAATGGTGATAAAAAGGCAAGCTCAGGTATTATTATAGAAAATTTGTATATTATTACAAGCACGAAAAGAAACAGTGAAAGCGCTGCTGAAAACCATGATATTAGCTGAAAGATCATCACCGTTTTTCTGATCCTGCTTATATCCTTTCTTAGAATTGATTCCATTATGCCCCGTATCCAGCGGCGCCTCTGTCTAAGCTGATCCATCTTGCAGAGCGCTGCCTTTTCATATGCAAAACCCTTTAATAAATAAAAAACGTTTTTATATCTCCTTCTAACAGCATTCTCAAAGTTTAAATCCTCTGCGGTTGATCTATTGCCAAAATCCCAGCCTATGGAATCCTCTATATCCGATGATAATATTATATGTGATCCGTGAAATCCAACAAGCATGTTCCTCTCGCTCCTCTGTGAGAATATGCTCATTATATCCATGTAGCTTCTTGATAGCTCCTGCATCTGTGATGGCCTGCCGTTGAAGTTCTGCGGGTATAATATTATGCCAACACCAACACCGGTCTTATGCGTCTTTATAAATTCATCTATGCCCAATATTGTATCCTCGCCAACCATGGTCTCCTCGTCCTGGTGGTATATCCAGGCATCCCTTTTTCTAATATCACAGGCATACTGGAGCGCCCTTGCCTTGCCGGTGGTTTTATTTAAGGTTTTATAATCCTCGGGAACGACTATAAACCTTGCCATCTTTTCTATTTCTGAGAAATACCTTTTGTTTTTCTTATAGCCATCGGGTTCTATAACCACCCAGATCTCGGATTCAAACTCTATTCTATGCTCGGATAAAAGTTTATTATACCAGTAATCAACCGATTTTACAGTTTCAATAACAGATTTGTAATTAAACCCAAGAGTTGTTATTTGAAATATTACAGGCCTGCAGCTGCCTATAACCCTGTGTATTCTAAAATCCTCACCTGGCAGCCTTAAAAAGTATAGAAAGTTTATTATTATAAATGGCATTGGTATGAGCCATAGCAGCGTTATTAGCCTAAGATTGTTGTTATATATATGTATCCTTATTATTATAATGTATACAAAGAATGATGATAACGTCATAAAGATTATCAGGGCGATAAGAACATACCTCGGCATCAGGCTAAGGCGCCTTATTGTGTTATTATACTTTTCAATGGTAAAAAGTCTGTACTGAAAATAACCCATTGCATCACTTATAAGAAAATGTCATAAGGATATATAATTCTATAGATAGCTTAATCTTTAAAAATATTAAAATTAATAATTATATCTCAAATTTTCCGGAATCAATTGTATATTTTTTCAATGCATTTGAATCCACGTCTATACCGGTTCCGGGCCTTTTTAAATCGATGCTTATAATGCCATTATCCATTGTAAACGGATTCTTAACAAGATCTTCACTGTAATACCTTGCATTTGGTGATGTATCACCAGGATAATCTATAAGGTTGTTTGCCGCCAGGGCCATGTTATAGGCCCTGCCTATACCGGTTTCGAGCATGCCGCCAACCCATGCATGACCATTATTCTCCATGGCTATTCTTGCAATTTTTATTGATTCTGTAAGCCCGGAAACACGCCCTGGTTTTATGTTTATTACAGAGCATGCTCCAATCTCGAAGGCCTTTTCCGCACGCTTTGATGAGGTTATTGATTCATCAAGGCATATTGGTGTTGAGATCTCCCTGGAAAGTTTTGAATGGTATATTAAATCATCGTAGCAGAGGGGCTGCTCTATGTAAACAAGATTGTACCGGTCAAGTGATTTTAATAATTCAATATCGTTAAAAGTATAATCAGAATTTGCATCGGCGCTTAAACTTATATCCGGATAAACATCACGTATGCTTTTTAATATCTCATTCTCAAGCCCCTTTTTTATCTTGACCTTTATTCTGTTATACCCCATTTTTACTGCCTCGTCTATTCTTTCAAGCATTTTATCTATCTTATCGATGCCTATTGATATTCCAGGTATTGCATATCCCCTGTTTTGCCCAAGATAGTCTGCAAGGCTCTTTTTATTTAACCTTGCATGGTAATCATATAAAAGCATTTCCAGGGCAGCCTTTGCCATATTATGGCCCTTTATATATGATACACTCTTTAAAAATTCCTCCGGTTCTGGAAGGTTCTTAAGAGATTTTATAAGATATTCTGATATTATATGCATTGCTGTTGTATTATCTTCATAGCTGTAGAATGGATCGTGATCGCTCACGCATTCTGAATATGCTGTTATTCCATTTTCACTTAACCTGAATATTATTGATTCCCGGTATATATCGGTGCCAAAACTTGTTGTAAATGGATTTTTTAAGGGCATTCTAACAATGTAATACGAAATCTCCATTAAATACGTATTTTTAATTTAAATAAAAGTTTTTGCATTAAAATTATAAATATTATATTAAATAAAAAAAAATTAAAATATATTGAAATTTAGGTCTCTAATAAAAATTTATAAATATAATAATTTTAAAACCAAAAATAATTTTAAAGATAATTTATTATTAAAAGCCATGAAGAGCATAGTCGAGATATCGGAGATGAAACCCCCGGACATGGAGCGGGAAATGAAAGATGTTCTGAACTCAATAAAAGATTATAATGACGATGATATTGTTAATACGTTAAAAAGCTTTTTAATAGAGCTGAGAAAGGTTACCGATGACAATTATGTCAAATTATGTGTCACAAACATGTCAATAATCTCGAAATTCAGTGATGAGGATCTAAAAAATTTTATAAAACTCAGAATGAAGGCAAACTCAGAGGTTCCTGATTTTATAAGGGAGAGGGACCTTGAGATGATTGATCTTGCGCTTAAAAAGGTATCTGATGATGTAAGAAATAGAATATCAATGTTCATGTGAGCGATTTTAGAAAGCATACTATTCCAGATCTTATTTTTTTACCAAGATCGGTTAATTCATAGTATGTGACATTGCCGTTTACCCTTTTTATTACATTCATTCTCAAGAGCTCGGATAGCCTGTTTGCTATTATCCTCCTGCTTGCCCCAGGTATCGATTTATATATATCATTAAAGTTCTTTCTTGTATCATTATTACCTATAACACCAAGTATAAGCATTGTGTATTTTTTACCAAGCACATGCATCAACGGCAGTCCAGGATCTATGCATATTATTTCACCCTGGTAATCGATCATGCAGGCTTCCATGGATGATATATAATAAAATATTACTTAAAGGGTTCTGGTTATTTTAACAGCTATAAAATTCTTATCGGTATCGATCATGGTCTCACAGTTCTTTAAATGTATGTTCTTTGCATCGTTTATTGATAATGAATGCTCACGGTACATGAACTGAAAAGGCGATTTATAAGATTCTCTTAAAAATTCAAAGATGAAGATACTTCCGTTAATATTTAAAAGTGATGATAAATAATCAAGGCTTTTCTCCTTTTCAAGCCAGTGGTGATAGGAAAGCGAGGTTATTATCAAATCAAATTTTTCATTTAATGGCACCTCACGGCTGCTACCCTGCACGCACACTGCATTGATATTATTCTTTTTAAACAGCTTCCTTTCGGTCTCAACCATGTATGGCGATGGATCAACGCAGTAAATCCTTGCCCCCGGAAATTTTTTTGCAACCATTAATGAGAACCTTCCAGGACCTGCACCGATATCCATTATCGTTGATGGTGAAAGGCCGTCAAGCCTGTTAATTGAAAATTTATATAACTTTTTTAGCAGGCGCCATGCAATTGAATTATAGAACATCGTTGTTAACATTCCAAATTTTTCCTCGCCTTCCATGTAGTAATCCATAAATGGTTATTTATAATAACTAATTATATTTTTTTAATAAACCCTGTATCCATGATTTATAAATACAATACAAAAAATTTATTAAAATATATTTATCGGCCATTTAAAATTTCTTTTAAAAAAATCATGGATAAAAATATTTAAACATATCCAATTTTATTTTCATAATAAATATTATATTTATTTTAATATTAATCTTTTCAATGGTCTCTTTTATATACGGGAGGTATCATTTTTGAGGCGTATATACATAATCAATGGAACATCGGATTCAAGGTTTATAATAAAAAGATTGAGGCATGACAATTACATTATATCAAGCGCCGTTACCGATGAGGGTATTAAAAAACTCTCAGATCTTGGCATAGATGCTGTAAAGGGCCCTCTTGATATTAATGAAATGATGAATTTACTAAAGGAGAAAAACATAGATTTAATAATAGATGCATCACATCCATTTGCATACAGCATAAGCAGAACCGCAATGACAGTCTCCGAGGAGCTTGGTATAGATTATATAAGATATGAAAGGCCATCGATATTATATGAAAGCACATCAACATTTTCAAGCTATGATGAGATAGCAGATTGTTTAAACAGAATGAAATGTCGAGCACTAATAACAACCGGAATAAAAAATATTGATTATATAAAAAATGTAATTGATAAAAAGAACATTATTATTAGGGTCCTTCCAAGGCCTGAAAATATAGAAAGATTAATTAATATTGGCATTCCTGAAAAAAATATAATAGCAATGGAGGGCCCATTTACATACGAGTTAGAGCTTGCAATAATGAACAATTATAATATAGAATGCCTCGTTACAAAGGATAACGGTGACATAGAAAAAATAAAGGCCGCGCTTGAAAAGGGTATTAAAATTCTTATATTAAAAAGGGATAACATGGAATATAAAAACGTTTACAACGATATTAATGAAATCATAAAAGTGGTATACAATGTTAAATCCAGGGGAAATTTACAGGAAAAGCCTTGAAATAATCTATAATAGCCTTGGCATAGATGATAGTAAAGAGAACAGAATAAAGGCCCGTGCGGTTCATGCAACCGGAGATCTTGATGTATTTAAAACGATTGTTTTTAAGAACGATCCATTAAATAATGGCATTAACGCCTTAAGATTAAACAGGTTTATAGTAACAGATGTTAACATGGTAATGTCAGGGATAACAAGGTATAATAGAAAGGTATGCCTAATAAATGACGACGATGTCCTTTTAAAATCAAAAATGACCGGGCTTTCAAGGTCATATCTTTCAATAAAGAAGGCCGCATCAATTTATAAAGATGCAATCTATGTTATAGGTGATGCGCCAACAGCACTTATGTCATTGATCGAGGAGGTGAAAAAAGGCCTAAGGCCATCGCTTGTCATAGCAACGCCCGTCGGCTTTGTATCAGCACTTGAATCAAAGATTGATCTTTTATCCTGCGAAATACCGTTGATAACAAACATTTCCAGAAAAGGTGGTTCCCCAATGGCTGCAGCATTAATGAATGGAATAATAGGTGAGCTTCATGCCTAGGTATGGATACACAACTGGCACATGTGCAACCGCAGCAACCAGGGCTGCAATAATAGCCCTTGCCACCGGCAGAAAATTAAAAAGTGTCGAGGTAAAATTACCATCAAAGAAAAATGCGATAATTAATATAAATGATGTTGAGATAAAGGAAGATTATGCAATGGCATCCGTTGTAAAGGATGGCGGGGATGACCCGGATGTTACAACAGGGCTTGTTATATATTCAAAGGTTTCATTTACCGATTCGGGAATATACGTTGATGGCGGTGAGGGCATAGGCCGCGTCACAAAAGAAGGTCTTCCTGTAAAACCAGGCAATGCGGCGATAAATCCGGTGCCAATGAGAATGATAAAAAACACGGCCATGGAAACACTATCAGAATTGAATATTTCATCAGGATTAAAAATTATAATATCGGCTCCCGGAGGAGATAAGGTCGCATTAAAAACATGTAACCCAAAGCTTGGAATCATTGGCGGCATATCAATACTTGGAACAACGGGCATTGTTGTGCCATACTCGGCAGCATCGTGGCGTGCAAGCATAGTCCTTGCAATGCGTGTTGCTATTAAATCAAATTATGATACCGTGATACTGACAACGGGTTCAAGAACCGAGGAATACGCGAGAAAATTATTTAATGACAGGTACCCGTGCATAGACGTTGGCGATTTTATAGGCTTCTCCGTAAGACGCGCTGCGGAGAATGGCATAAAGAATATTATAATAGCATGCATGCCTGGAAAGGCATCAAAGCTTGCCAGGGGCATGGAGGATACATCAAGCAGGAACTCTGGTGTGGACTTTGATTTTATATATAAGATGGCATTAAGCATAAATATAAAAAATGCAGAAATAATAAAAAATTCAAATACAGTAAATGCACTGGTTGATGAATTCACGGATGATGGATTATTTAAATTAATGGCAGAGCTTGCGAAAATCAATTTAAGAAGGATATCTAATATCAATATTGATGTCATTATATTTGATATGTCAGGAAATGTGATATCATGAGGATTGCCGGCATAGCAATAACAGAGAATGGCATAAAAATATTAAAAGACATATCAAAATGCATTGACATTGATATTTATCAGGGCAGGAGGCTCTCAGACAATGGCTTTTTATCAATTAATGATATAACCAGGGAGATCTTCAATAAATATGATGCAATAATATACACGGTGGCACTTGGCGCAGTTGTAAGAATAATATCAAGGTATATAAAAAGCAAGTATACCGACCCTGGTATAATAGTTATAGATGATGCCGGCAGATTCACTATAAGTCTTTTATCCGGGCATAGAATAGCGAATAATTTATCAGTTATTATATCAAAATGCATAAACAATCAGCCTGTGATAACAACGGCATCTGAGGCAAACAACGTTGAATCAATAGAGGAGATAATAAAAAATAAAAACATCATTGTTAATGGAAACATTGCATCGATCTCATATGATATTATCTCTGGAAAGAACATGCTTTTAATCGATGAATGCAATTCAAATTTAAGATTTCCTGATAATGTTAAGGAAAACATCGATGATTTTCATGGCAGAATAATAATAACCAGAAGGGATATAAAACCCGGGCCAAATGATTTAATACTGTTAAAAAGGGATCTTTGCATTGGAATCGGCTTTTCAAGTGATGCAGATTATAATAATCTTTTTAACGCTATTGATGCAGCATTAAGGAGCATAAATGCATCATTTAATGCAATTAAGCGCATAGCAACTATAGATATAAAAAGGGGATCTGCGCCATTAAACGATTTAATAAAAAAAATAAAATGCGATGCAATCTTTTATAAAAATGAAGAACTTAACAGCACGGGCATAATCAACGGCGATGTGTATAAATACATCGGTGCATATTCAGTTTCAACGGCATCGGCCTATTTATCATCAAACCATGGAAAAATGTTAATTGAAAAGATGGTATTTAAAAATGTAACGGTATCAATATTCAGTGATAATGATGAGGATAAATAGCATTGTAATAGGAGCCCCTTCAAGCTCATCCGGAAAGACAACGATATCAATAGGTATAATGCGTGCCCTTTCCAGAAGATTAAGGGTGCAGCCCTTTAAGGTTGGCCCGGATTATATAGATCCAGGATATCATAACATTGCAACCGGAAGATTTTCAAGCAATCTCGATACATGGATGTCATCCAGGGAAAAAATGAAGGAGATATTTATAAAAAGATCCACTGGCTCAGATATTTCAATAATAGAGGGTGTCATGGGACTATACGATGGAAAGCAGCCGGATAAAGATACGGGAAGCACGGCAGAGGTTGCAAGAACTTTAAAATCACCGGTTATTATAGTAATTGATATTTCCGCAATGGCAAGAACGGCCGCTGCCATAATTCTTGGCCTTATTAAAATGGATAAAAGATTGAGGATCTCAGGTGTTATACTAAACAACGCCGGGTCTGATTATCACTGTTCAATAGTAAGAACGGCCATTGAAAAATACACAGGAATACCTGTAATAGGCTGCGTAAAAAGATCAGATGATTTAAAAATTGATGACAGGTACCTTGGATTAAAAACGGCCATGGAGGATGACAATTCTGGTAAAATAGATAAAATAGCCGATATTATTGAAAGGTCAGTTGATCTGGATCTATTAATTAAAATATCAAAAGAATCAGGGGATATATCATTTAAATCAGCATTATTCTCTAAAAAAAATGTTAATAGGGTGAGAATAGCCATTGCATATGATGCGGCATTTAATTTCTATTATTACGATAATATAGAAATGCTAAAAATGTACGGTGCAGAGATTGTTTATTTCAGCCCGCTAAATGATTATAAGCTTCCAGAGGCGGATGGAATTTACATAGGTGGTGGTTTTCCCGAGCTATTTGCAGAAAGACTTTCAGATAATTATTCAATAAAAAAGGATATAATGGAATTTTTTAACTCGGGAAGACCGGTATTTGCAGAATGCGGCGGCTACATGTACCTTTCCAGGGGCATAAAAATAAACGGCAAATATTATGAAATGGCCTCAATAATAAACGGTGAATCATACATGGATTCACTTATTCTTGGATACAGAAACATAAGAGCAGAGTCAAATAATATATTAATGATGGGCGGCTGGCATGTAAAAGGCCATGAGTTTCACTATTCAAGGCTGAATGTAAATGCAAATGCCTATAAAACTGAAAGGGGTCCTGATGGCATTTCAACAAAAAATCTGCTTGCGGGCTACATGCATCTGTACTTTCCATCAAATCCAAGGATACCGGAAAGGTTTGTAAGATCATGTTATAATGTATGATTAAAATTTTATTTATATAACATTATAATGGTTTATTATGATAATTCTCTCCGGGGATGATTTAAATGTAAATAAGCTTTACAGGATCTCTGTTCTTAAGGAAAAAATTGAGATATCTGAATCAGCAAAAAACAACGTTTTAAGATCCAGGAAATCTCTGGAAAAGATTATAAGCTCTGGAAATGAAATATATGGTGTTACAACTGGCTTTGGCAGCCTTCTCAACCGGCATGTTGATGAGAAGCTCGAGCTCCAGAAGAATCTTATAAGAAGCCACTCATCAGGAACTGGCAAATACCTTAAGCCTGAATATGTAAGGGCCGTAATGTCCGTCAGGTTAAACAGCCTATTAAAGGGTTTCTCTGGAGTATCAATTGATCTTATAGACCGTTTGATTTTCATGTTAAATAATGATATAATACCGATTGTTCCTGAGTACGGTTCAGTTGGTGCCAGCGGGGATCTTGCACCGCTTGCACATATAGGCCTTGCAATCATGGGCGAGGGTCCTGTGCTGTATAAAAATGATGTAAGGGATTCAAATGAGGTCTTTAGGATATTTAACATTGAAAAATATGAATTTAAGGAAAAGGAGGGTGTTGCCTTAATAAATGGAACATCAATGATAACAGGGATACTTGGCATTGAGCTTTACAGATCCATGAATTTAATCAAGCACGCCTTAATATCATCGATGATGGCCTTTGAGGCACTCTCTGGAACAGATAAGGCATACAGGGAATGGGCCATAGCATCAAGACCACACAATGGGCAGATAACAATAGCGGATAATTTAAGGTTTATATTAAAGGACAGCGAGATCGTGAAAAATGCAAATAAGATAAAGATACAGGATGCATACACGCTTAGATGCATACCGCAGGTCTACGGTGCAGTCCTTGATGCAATAAAATATTCAATAAACGTTGCAAATACAGAGATGAACTCCGCAACAGATAATCCACTTGTTTACAACGACGATTACATATCAACAGGGAACTTCCATGGCGAGCCGGTTGCACTTGCGGCAGATTTTTCGGCCATTGCGTTAACTGATCTTGGCAACATGATAGAAAGAAGAATAGCCAGGCTTGTCGATACCAATTTAAGCGGACTGCCGCCATTCCTTGTGAATAACTATGGAATAAATTCCGGTTATATGATACCACAATACACCGCTGCAGCACTTTGCAACATGAATAAAATATTATCACACCCGGCATCTGCTGATTCAATTCCAACATCTGCAAATCAGGAGGATCACGTCAGCATGGGCGCAAACTCGGCACTTAAACTGATAAAAATAAGAGAGAACATAGAAAGTATCATTGCAATAGAGTATCTAATAGCCGCGCAGGCACTTGAATTTAAAAAGTATAATACATCCAATTTCATAGATATGGTTTATAAAAAGATAAGGTCAAGGATAGATCAACTTGAAAATGACAGGCCACCATACATTGACATTGAAAAAATCCTTGAAATGATGAACAATGATTTAATGGAGTTTATAAATAGCATCAGGATTTAGATGCACCACACATAAAATGAAGTAGTGCCTCTGCAGCGACCCTTCCTGTTATGTCATCATGATCAAGTGGTGGCGAGTACTCTGTTAAATCCATAAATCTTACCTTTTTGTTTAATCCAAGAAGGTACATTGCTTTAAAGATTTCCCTTGGTGTCAGGCCTCCAGGAGAGGCGGCACTTACACCAGGTGCATATGCCTGATCAATTACATCAATATCCAGGCTTAGATATATAATATCTGCATCAATAATTTCAAGGGCCTTCTTTATTATGGCGTCAATACCATAATCAAGAACATTCAAAGCGGTGAAATAGCTTATTTTTAAATCATTAATTTTATTATAATAATACTTTGAATATTTAAAACCGTGAACGCCTATCTGGACAAAATTACGCCCGTCAAGGCAGCCGCCGTTATCTTTTAAGATGTTATTTCCCCCAGGAACCTGAGTTCACCCTCCATGGATCCCTTATATCATGGTGTGCATCGAATAGGATCATTCCAGTTTTTTTATTTAATTTACATACTGATTTAAATAGTCCCTCTGTTATTGAATGATCCCCGCCCATGGCAATGAACCTTGAATTGTATTTTTTTATAATATTATAATAATCATCTTTTATTTTTTCAATGTTATAATCTATAAAATTAACATCGATATTCCCAGCATCAAGTATTTTCAATGAGTTAAGATCAACGTTATGATCGGTGCAGTAGCTTGAATATGAATTCATAATCTCTCTTATCCTCTCAGGGCCGTATCTTGCACCCCTTCTATGCGATATAATTACACCATCGTATGGAACACCTGTTATAACAATATCTGGATTTTCACTGTTTTTATTAACTTCAGAAAATTTTAAAACCCTTGGGTCATTAAAACTCATATTAAAATCATTGTACGATAAAGAAAAAATCTTTTATTGAAATGTTTTTAACAAATTATATAAATATAAATAAAAGCATTTTATCTTGTGATAATAAAAAACGCAGGCCAGATTATAACATTTGATTCAGAGGGCAATTTTAAGTTAATTAAAAATAAATCAATAGTAATAGAGAATAATATAATCTCTGATATTACAGATAATAAAAACAATGACGATGCCATTGATGCATCAAATATGGTTGTCATGCCTGGATTTATTGATTCACACACATCTTGCCTATGCGGGCACAAGGGAGAATGAACTATACATGAGAAGCCACGGTCAAAGCTATCTTGATATACTTAATTCAGGAGGCGGTATACATAAAACAATGAATGATACCGAAAGCTCAGGTGAGGATCAAATATTTAATGAAACCATTAAAAGGGTTGATGAGAGCATACTAAATGGCACAACATACCTTGAAATAAAGAGCGTCTATGGAAAAACAATAAATGGTGAGAGAAGGTTAATAAATGCAATAAAAAGGATAAAAAGTATTTACAGAAATGTTAAGATAACATTACTTGCGCATGCTGTTCCAGATAACATCAATGAATATGATTACGCAGGGTATTTTATTAATAATATGATTCCGGCATTTAAGAACGATGTTGATTTTCTTGATGTATTCTGCGACGCAGCTGCATTTTCAAGGAAATCTACCGAGATGATTCTCGAGGCGGGCGTATCATCCAGGTTAAAGCTAAAAATGCATGCAGACGAGCTTCAGAACATTGGCTGTATTGACCTGTGCAAAAGATTTAATTTTACATCTGTTGATCATTTATTAAATACAAGAAATGATCAATTAAATTACATAAAATATTCTGGTGCCGTTGCAACGATACTTCCGGTAACAGCATTTTCCCTGGATTCAAATTATGTCAACGCACAGAGGTTTATAAATAAAAAGATAGATGTTGCAATAGCAAGTGATGCATCACCAGCCTCCTATAATTCAAATATGATCTTTGCAATATACCTTGCAGTAAGGTACTGTAATATATCACTTGAGAATGCCATTAAGGCTGCAACAATAAATGGTGCAAGATCACTTAAAATCGATGAGTCGACAGGTTCAATAGAAACAGGTAAAAATGCAGATTTAATAATATTGGATATAGATGATTATAAAAAGCTGCCATATATGTATATGTCAAGACTTGTAAGATACTCATTTATTAATGGAATAAAAATCATTGATAACTTTAATCTTATTCATTAAGATTTATATTAAATCTGTACTCTATTGCTGTGTTATCATTATAATAAACTATAAACGCGAATGGGAATGTGTCTTCATTACTCGATGAAAGCGACATGCTAAGGCACATGTATTCACCTGTTATATTATATAATGTTCCGCTTTTCAGCGTGGATGGTGGTGGAGCCCCAGGGCCTCCTGATGGATGCCCTATTTCATTTACTGTATAGCATATGCTAAGATAAGCTGGCTCATTGAACAAAAAGCATACCTCAACATTTTTTGAAAAATAAATGTTGTGTATCATTATTACATTATTTGCGGTGGTCTTTGGTGCCGGCCCAGGTCCTGGCCCAGGTCCAGGTCCTCCGGGGCCTCCAGGGCCACCGGCAGGTGCAGAATAGTTAAAAAATATGTTTAAACCCGTGCTCATCTGCTCCCCGGGACTGTTTATTCCAGAGATATAGAATTCTGTTTCAGGCACCCCTCCGGGCCCGCCACTATTATAATTCGAGCCGGATTCCATGTATACATTTGGCGAAACAGAGCTTACGCTAATATTATTCATTGAATTTGAAACAACAAAGAATGCCATGAAAAATATTAATATAAATGTATATATTTTATGCATTTACTAATATCAAATAGCAATCATTTATATAAAGTTATATAAAAATAGTTTTTAACTTTTTATTGTTTTATTAAATATGTTTTTCTATATTTATTGTTTATAATAACATTGATCATAAAAATATACATGCACCGCATGGTAATATATTGAATACAAAGGGCTGGTCCCAGGAGGCCGCCCTGAGACTGATAATAAACAACCTTGATCCAATGGTTGCCAAGGATCCTGAAAATTTAATTGTTTACGGTGGAAAGGGAAAGGCTGCAAGAAACTCGAAGGCATTTGATAAGATTATTGAATCATTGAAAGAACTTGAAAACGACGAGACACTTTTGATTCAATCAGGAAAGTCCGTTGGAATATTTAGGACTACAAGGGAATCGCCAAGGGTTTTAATAGTTAATGCACAGATCGTTCCACGCTGGGCAACCCATGACATCTTCTGGGATCTTGAGGCAAGAGGATTAACGATGTTCGGTCAGATGACCGCTGGATCATGGATATACATAGGAACACAGGGTGTTCTTCAGGTTACATATGAAACATTAAATGCGCTGGCAAGGAAAATTTATCATTCTGATAATCTTGATGGTAAATGGTTTTTATCTGCCGGTCTTGGTGAGATGGGCGGTGCACAGACACTTGCCGCGAAGATGAACAGATGCACAAGCATAATCGTTGAAATAGACATTGAAAAGATAAGGAGAAGGCTCAGGGACAAATACCTTGATACATACACAGATTCACTCGATGAAGCATTGAAATTAAAGGATGAATCAATAAAAAATGGTAAACATTTATCGATAGGCCTGCTTGGCAACGCAGCAACGGTATACAATGAGCTTGTTAATAGAAACATAATACCTGATATTGTTTCGGACCAAACAGCGGCCCATGATATAAACCTTGGCTATGTGCCGGAGGGCTATGACATAAAAAGCTTTCAGAAATTCAGGGAAGACAATCCTGAAGAATTCAAGAGAAGGGTCTATGAATCCATTGTAAGGGAGGTAAATGCGATGATTTATTTTAAAAATCATGGTGCCGCAGTCTTTGATTATGGCAATGACATAAGAACAAGGGCCCTTGAAGGTGGATTGAAAAATGCCTTTGATATAGATGGATACGTACCTGCATACATAAGAGACCTTTTTGCAATAGGCTCCGGACCATTCAGATGGGTTGCACTTTCTGGAAATCCTGATGATATATACAAAATAGATGATGCAATAATAAAAAACATTGATGATCGGCATTTAACAGACTGGATAAAACTTGCAAAGGAATATGTGCATTTTCAGGGATTGCCTGCAAGGATATGCTATGCACCGTACGGTGAAAGGGAAAGAATAGGTTTAATGATAAATGACATGGTGAAAAACGGTGATCTCGAGGCACCCGTTGCCATAGGCCGTGATCATCATGATACAGGATCTGTTGCATCCCCATACAGGGAAACGGAGGCCATGAAGGACGGAATAATAATAAACAATCAGGCTGCGGCTGCAAAGGATCTTTACAATAAAATAATAGGAAACTACATACAGGAGGGCAGCCTTCAAAGGATAAACAATCCACCATTTGACAATGCAAGCGATACAAACCTTGCCAATGAAATGAATGCAATAGCAGTTTACAGCAATTACATGCCATCCACGGCAAAACCTGTGCCGCCGAATGTAAATTATACAGTAATAGCAGATAATACAATAGTTGAAGAGCAGATAGGAATATGGCTTGCAAATTCATATAATAATTACATGTCAAATAATACATTCATAAACGTTGAAACCGATGTATCAAGTCATTATGGTATATCATAAATTAAATTATAATTTAATTTTTTATTTAATCAATAAACTCAAGGTTTACATTATCCATTAAAAGCCTTTTAATATCATCATCGTCCGTAATAATCTTTTCATATGAAAACATTGATAAAATCCTTAAAAAATAATCATTTAATACCATCCTTTCTGCATCTTCAAGTGTTAATATGCCGTTCAGCTCCGTTGATGAGAATAATCTTTTAAAAACAGATTTTTTGCAGTTAAAAGGCAGGAAATGTATAACGGCAGGATCCCTATAATCCCTTAAAACGTCATATCTTTTTAAAACCTCCTCGGGATTCTCATCGTATATTGTCTCAGGACCTATATATGAATAATCAACGTATATAACAGGAGGTTCCATGGATCTCGTTATTACGTAGTTTTTATCTATTACAAAGATGTTTTCAGGATCTATCTCCGCATCCTCTATTTCAAGATTGCCTTTAATATTTGATGAACCAGGCACGGTATAGCATGAATCCATAAATGGATCAATCATTGAAAACCTCTCCAAAATAGATTCCCTTATGTTTTTTATATCTTCCATGGACAGAAAATAATGAAAAATATTTAAAATTCACGCATAATCTATATTTATATCCCTTGTCTCATTGCCCTTTATGAGCCAGAGAACAGAGGCAACGGCTCCAAGAAGCCATAGAATTACATTGTATAGTATGAACTGATAAAGTGTAAACGTGCTTGTTAAATCAACGGAAATTGCATAGCCTATCATTGGGGCAAGCCTGACAATACCCATAAATGTTCCACGGTACCTTGTCGGAAACAGCTCAGGTTCAAGCGTTGTCCTTGATGCCCAGCCAAACTCACTCATCATCATGTTTATAAAAAGCAGTGGCAAAAATATGAACATGTTCCTTAAATATGGGACAAGGAAGAGTATTATTAACGTGCTTATAAAGCCGCCAATGTATGAATATGCAGTGTAAACCTTTCTGCCCCTGGAAATCAATGGTGCAGCGATAAAACCAGCAGCGGATGCGCCCAAAAGTGCAACGAAGATTATCATTTCATCCATGTATGTTGATGGAAATTCGTATGGTCCTATTACATATGCCATCAGTCCAAAGGTTATATACTGTGATATGCCTATTGCAGCCAGAAATAAAAATCTGCCAAGGTACTGCCCTCCAGAGATCTTGCCAGTGCTTGTTCCGTTTGAATCGATGTATAATTTTTTCTCCTCCACTTTTGCAGCGTCAAATCTTCCCCTTGAGTTAAGCCATCTAAACGATTCTGGCAGGTTCACCCTTGCAATCACCATTATAACAATTAATATAAATGCGGATACCAAAAGTGCGTATCTGTCCATTATGGATGTGTAGACAATTAAAAAAAGTCCTGTGATTATTGCGCTGCCTATATTGTTAAAATCTGATACAATTGTTAACCATTTTGCACGTGATCTTAATGGCGAATCCTCGGCTATTAATGATAACGATGGCATCTCCTCACCGCCAACACCAAACTCTGCAAGGACAAGGCCTATTAAAAGTGTGTAGAATACATAGCTAAATGCAATGATTATCACGCCAATACCGTAAAGACTCATGGTCATTATAAAGACCCTTTTTCTGCCAAGGATGTCTGTTAATAAACCCATTGTAAAGTTTCCAAGAGGTGCAAAGATCGGGCCTATTAAAAGTATTATAACCTTTAATTTCAATGGCAGTGCATGTATTATTGCACCCGAGGCTGCAAGGGGCCCTATTGTTGCTATGATCCCCCATATTGTAAAGCTTGCCGAGCTGGAAAGCAGCATGAAGCGCTGATTCCTGCTCAGCATTTATATCCCCTTTTATATATCAAGAATCCCATTGGCTATCTCCCTCCGCCGGTATTACCCGGATCAGGTTCACGGGTCGATCCCTTGGATCCTCTCAGCCATTAATGGCTCCCCGGTAGCTTTTTGCTACAATCATTTATTTAATTGTAATATAAAAACTTTTTACCCTTCTAAAATATATTAAAAAAATATTTTTAAAAGATTTATTTACGTTTTAAAACAATAAATGTTAATGCAAGCAATGCAACAACTATTAAGATTCCCGGGACTATAATATTATATGTATTTGATGATTTTACAACCTTATTATCCATGGTCTGGTTTACCATTGTATTTCCATGGCTTCCAGGGAGATTGATATAAACATTGTTTCCATTAACAGTGTAGTTACCTGAAATTTTGTTACCATTATAATATGCAATATAATTATAATTTCCATAGGGCTCGCAAAGTTTTATGCTTCCTGAGACATGGTAACCGTTTCCATTAACTGAGAGATTCCAGCTGCCCGTTCCATTAAAGTAAACCGCGTATGTGATCTCAAGGAATTTTATCTCTATTGAGTTCGAATTTCCTGAATTAACCGAGCCGTACTGATTATAGGCTATATACCTTGAATAATCCGGGGTGTATATGCTATATGAATAGTTATTCCCGGGAAGCCACATTGATATAACATTTCCATCTGTATGGTATTTTGATCCAAAGACATCCAGGTACCATGGAGTTCCGTAGGGCAGACCACGCTCCATAAAGCTAAAGTAATGCGCCGGACTGTTGTATATTAAATATCCTGGCATTCCTGATGGAAGGTATGTCAGTGTTCTTACCCATGTAAAGTTTATTGGATTAACAGAATTTATCTGGTCAAAGAAGATTATTGGTTCCGGTGTTATTGCATTATCCTTCTCTGATATTTTGTTTACCAGCCCTGAGGCATTGTACTGTGACCCATATAAATTATCTTTACCTATTGTAAGGCTCCATAAATAATCCCCATAATTAAGCCCGGCAGTCTCACCGATTGGATCTGTAATGCCTGCCTGTGAGTTTGTCTGAGCGCAGAAGCGGCCTATGCCCTCAAGATTCTTATTGATGTTATATACTGAACCCAGGCCATAACCATGGAAGTCATAAGGTTTGTTTGTATAAACCGGTGGATAAATATTTCCATATGCCTGTACTGTAACATATGAGAATATTTCTTTTGAATACATGAATGGACAGTTGTTTTCAGAGCCCGTTGGTGTGTATTTAAGTCCATTGTTGATAATTAAACTTCCCTGCGAATTAACAGAGTTGTTTATAAAAACGCCTGTGTTCAATGAATTACCCTTAAAATCGCAGTAGAATGGAAAGACATATCTTCCATTATCGTACTCACCGTAAATCTTTGAAAGCTGTGGGGCCTCACCTGTGTATCCTGTGCTGCTGAGAACGTTTGAACTGTATGGTAAAACCTTTAACAATATTGAGCTGGAATCGTTATAATTTTTTACGAAAACTGTCATTGCATTGTTATTTAATGATTGTATCCATGCATATAATAATGTATTATTCAATGCTGTGAATTCTATGTTGCTTCCATTTTGATTTATACCAAGGCTGCCCGGATCGTTTATTTTTATAAACTGCTGGTAGAAACCATGTCCGCCGGGCAGGTTTGACAGCGATATTAGATAATAATTATCTTGAATCTCGGAGCTGTTTAGAAAATGGTTCTTATGGTTAATAGAAACATTATCCGGCATTGCAATAACAAGGAGGCTCAAAAGCATTATCAGCATCAAAAAAATTGCGATGAAAATCCTAATGCCACGCCTCCACAATTAGATCACATCCTTTTTAAATGACATAATAAATCAACAATGTAATTGAATTTAATATATAAATATTTTTAAGAAAAATATTTCATTTTTTGATTAAATAGAACGTAAAAAGAAAAAATATTATATAACATATTAATATTTATTATTAAAAATTAATATAAAAATCCATTTTACTAAAATGAAAGATATAATATAAAGAAATGAAATTATAAAATATGATTAATCCCTTTTATAAATACCCATGTAATGTGCAACAGGCTGTAATTTATCAACAATACTGTAAACGCTTTCAGGATTGAGTCTTTCAATTATTTTATCTGTTCTGTAGAGATTGAAATGGTAATGATGGTAACCATGACCCCTTGGCGGGCACGGGCCACCGTATCCGGGATGTCCAAAGTCGTTATCGCCCTGCATTATCACACCAAGATCTGGTTTCTTTTCAATGTTCTCTTTTAAAAGTTTTGTCTCACCAGGAATATTGTATATTATCCAGTGTGTAAATGTTCCAGACGGTGCATCCGGATCATTCATTAATAGCATGTAATATCCAGGATCAAGGTTTAGCTCTATCTCCGGTGATACATTATCGCCATCGCATGTGTATTTTTTTGGTATCTCAGATCCATCAGCAAATGCCCTTATTCTTATTTCCATGAATCAATATTAAAATACTGATATAATAAATTATCCCTGAAAATTTTAAATATATTACTAAAATAAAAACATCATCTTATATGATATTATGATCATTATTATCCCGGTAATTATTGCAATGGCATTTGCCGTTTTATTATTGTACCTTAAATGCATTACTGCAAACCTTACCCATTTTTTATTCTTTTTTATGTATATGCCTTTCTCTGTGAATAAATCAAGAAGCATATGGCTTGGCCCTGATATAATTCCTGAAACGATGCACATTATTAAAAACTGTTTATTTATATTAGAGTTAAGAATTGCCAAGGCCATTATAATAAATGATGAAAACGATCCCCAGGCCATGCTCCTCTCAAATGTATGTGTCAGTGGCGTCCTTGCATTTATTTTATTATTTTTTGAGTGACTGTGGCCCAGCGAATCTATTATAAAATTTGATATAAAAGATATTATAACGGATAGAGAAAACGCCCTAAAAAATGGCATGAAATGCGCATTTATAAATGTAAGGATGCCTGCTGTAAACACATAATGCGATGTTAATTTCATCAGACCATGTCAGACATTAATTTCTGTAAAATATGCTTTTCCATTTTTTGGAATATTATAAAAATTGTATTTATAATAAAATGGAATAAATTAACCTGTTTGATTTTTAAAAATTAATATTATTTTCATTTAAGAATCATGTTGTGCCCACCCTTACCTTTCTGTATAATAATATTGCTATTATACCCATGATGATTGTTTCAGACAGTAATATAAAGAATTCGGTTAATGTACCGGAATTTATTGACGATAAATACCCTGATCTTATGCCATTGGCTATGTATGTTAACGGATTAATATAAAACATGTATTTAAGTGCGGCAGGTGTTTTTGACGTCAATGGATAAAAAACAGTGCTTGCAAAATCTGCAAAGAAGATTATAAAGATCTGTATGCTATTATACGCCTGGTTTGACCTTGTTTTTGCCGCCAGTGCCAGAAAAAGGAACCCCCAGAAGAGACCGCCGATTATGATATTAACGATCATGAATATTAATCCGGCAGCGCTCATGTATATATGAATAACAAGCACCTGTGATATTATAAGAAGTATTACCGAACCAATAAGTGATAAAAATATTGTTGCGTAAAGTATGCCAAACAAATATTCAGATCTTGTGTATGGTGCTGTTAAAATTTGCTCGAACATGCCGTATCTTCTATCGGACCATAGCAGTGAACCGGCTATTGCACCGGCTGAAACGGTGTCAAAACCCATGATTCCCGGTGTTAAAAATTCCTTATAATTAAATCCTGGTATATTATTTATAAGGCCGCCGAACATAAAGCCCATAAAGATAAGATACATTGCAGGCATGGCAACAAGGAACATTAATGTTCCAGGGTCTGTATTAACAAGTATGTTCCTGACCATAAGCTTAAATGACTTACCAAGGTTCATGATACCTCACCGTTTATTGTATTAAAGAACACATCATCAAGGGAAACAGATCTTACATTTATGTATTCAAGAGATGCATCAAACCGCTTTATTAACTCGGTGATCTCTGATATCGTTTTATTAACATCCTTTGTAACTATTATATCATTATTATCATCAGATGAGACCTCACCTGTGCTTATCATTGAGAGAACCCTGTCCCTGTTTTTGCTCAATGATATCTCTATGGTTTTTGCCCCTGCATACCTCTTTTTTAATTCCTCTGTTTTATCCATTGCAACAATTTTGCCGGAGCGCATTATTGCTATTCTATCGCAGACGTAATCGGCCTCTTCAAGTATGTGCGTTGTAAATATAACGGTAAGACCATTTCTTGACATATCTTTTATCATGTCAAGTATCTTTCTTCTTGATATTGGATCAAGACCTGTTGTAGGCTCATCCAGGAATAATAGGTCCATATCATGCATGAACTCCCTTGCAACCTGGACCCTTCTCTTCTGGCCTCCTGAAAGGTCCCACATCCTCTTATTTCTAAAATCGTAGAGATCAAATTTTTCCAGTAAATCATTTACACGCTTTTTTCTTATATTCCTCGGAACACCCCATATGTATCCATATATATCAAGGGCCCTTTCAACCGTTGTAAAATCAAAGGATTCATCCTGAAGAACAACGCCAAGCCTTGATCTTAACCTATTGCCTGACCTGTAATCCATGCCAAGTATCCTTAATTCACCTGAAACCGGCCTTAAAAGCGTGGTCATTAATTTAATTGTTGTTGTTTTGCCAGCACCGTTTGGACCAAGCAGACCAAAGATCTCGCCTTTTTTTACTGAAAATGTTAGATGATCCACAACGTTCTTTTTATTATCATATGAGAACACAACATCCTTTGCGTAAACTGCATAATCAGGTTGTTCCCCAGATTTTAATAATTCCATGATTATATATAGCAATTATTTATTTATAGCTTTATATAATTTATACCGTCTATTCCTGATGGAAATCATATAAAGAATTACAAGGACCTCTATAATAATTATGCCAAAGATCTCGTTTTCAGCAACGGACTGCCATGGTATTTTAATAAATAGTAACCACGACACAGGTATTAAAACAAGCATTGCAATGCCATATTTTATCCTCTGAATTACAAGTGCAATCCCTATTGTTATATATGATATGCTTGATAATATAAAAAACCATATCGATACAAAGTCATGGGGATATGTACCCTCATGGTATATGCCTATTAATGCAAGGAATAAACCGGATATAATAAAAAACGATGAACCGGCATCCTCAATCTTATTTTCTGAAAATAAAATAAACAATGATGATAGTAATGCTATTAAAATACCCTCTATTATAAGGCCAAAATTATAGATTTCAGGCAGCGCTGGTGCAGGATGGCCATTGTTTATTAAATTGCCGCCGCCAAGATCACTCAGTGCATTTTTTGTAATTGAAAACCATGGATTTACAATGGCCTATGCCATAATAACAATCCATATAAAAATGATTGTAATTCCCGTTATTATGTAAACATATTTTAATTTCAACATTAATATTAATAATTAATGTTAATATTTATATTTTGATTGATAAAACATATGATATTAAATTTATAAAATATTTATAAAATTTATATTTTTAATGTGCCATAACCGAATCCTGCCTGCTTGTCTGTTCAAGGCTCTTCTGCTTTGTTTCCCTTATGAACAGCAATGTTATAATAACTGCTATGAATGAAAATCCTGTAAGAAGTGTAAAGACGCCTTTAAGTCCAAGTGCAGCCTCTATTGATGGCAGTGCAAATGTAAATATTGCAGCACCTGTTTTACCGGCACCTGCTGATATACCATGCGCTGTTGTTCTAACCTGCGTTGGGAATAATTCCGTTGGTAGTATAAACGTTGTTGAGTTAGGTCCTATGTTTGCGAACAGGAATGATAATCCATAAAGCCCTATGAACAATGGTATATCTGCCTTAAGCGGTGCAAATGCCAGTGCAAATATTAGATATATTATTCCCATGACTCCGAAGCCCATCCACTGTAAAAATTTCCTGCCGACGCGGTCTATTAATCCAAATGCTATCCAGTATCCAGGTATTTCAAATGCTGCCGCTATTATTATATTTCCTATTGCCGTGTTTGATGCTGATAGAACAGCATTTGTTACGCTTCCATAGCCTATTGCATTGAATATTATTGAGTTGTTTATTGATGTTCCATAGAATGCCATATCAAATAAAAACCAGCTTCCGGCAGTTCCTATCAAAAGCGCAATGTATTTTGTTAATATTCCGGATTTTTTTGAAACGTTTATATTTGAGTCCTTTACATCTATCTTTGATCCTGTTATATCCTCAACGGCTGCTGCGGCTGCCTTTACATCACCTTTGGTCTGCAGTGAATACCTTGGTGTTTCCTTTATCTTTCTTCTTAGATATATAACGGACGCCGCCGGTATTGCTCCGAATCCAAGCATGAACCTCCATGCATAGTTTACCGGCATCGTGTGAATTGCAATAAGTCCTATGACGGCTCCAAGAAGCAGGCCAAAGCCCTGCATTGCAAAAACGGTCTGAACCATCTTGCCCCTGCTCTTTACATTTGAGTACTCGCTCATTATTGTTGAGCTTATTGGATAATCTCCGCCTATACCTATACCAAGAAGCAGTCTTGTGATTATCAGCATCCAGATGTTTACTGAGAATGCCGAGATTACTGCAAATGTTACCAGTATTGCCATTTCAACTCCATAGACGTATTTCCTGCCACGTATGTCGCCTATCCTGCCGAATGTAAGGGCTCCTATGACGGCTCCAATCAATACGGCCGCACCAACAAGTCCCTGAACAAAATGGTTTGTTACATCAAAGACGGATGCGGAAACAATCAATGGCAGTGCTGTAGATATAGCAAATAAATCGTAGGCATCTGTAAAGAAACCCATGCTGGCCACAAATATGGCCTTTAAATGGAATCTCCCCGTGGGTGCCCTATCAGCCTGATTTAATATGTTTTGATCCTCTACCATATTGGATGATCGATAACCTATGAATATATAAATATTATACAAATACTATATTTAGTTAAATATAAAATATATATTTATATATAAAATATATAATTAAATCCAGTAAATAATTAAAATGCTATGAAAACATCAAATTTCTAAGCATTTTATTAATTATAAATACCTATTATTTTTATGGAAAATATAAATGACATTAAATTTTAAGAACATGTCCTGTAAAATATTTATATCTTTATTATTTAATTAAATATAGAGGAACATGGATTTTAAAAATAAGAATGCTGTTGTAACAGGCGGATCCAGGGGTATTGGAAGGGCCATTGCAATGCTACTTGGAGAAAATGGAGCCAATGTGATAATTACCTATTCAAGCAGTGACAGGGCTGCAGATGATGTGATTAATTATATAAAAAGTAAGGGATCAGAGGCATATAAATATAAAATAGACCAATCAGAGATCAATAAAATACCGGAATTGGTTGATTTCATTAAAAGCAAATTCAAAACAGTTGATATATTAATCAACAATGCTGGTATATGCCCTTTCAAGGACTTCTTTGATATAGATAGAGATCTGTTTGAAAAGGTCTGGAAGGTAAACGTTGAGAGCCACTTCTTTATCACACAGGAACTGGCAAAAATCATGATAGAAAATAATACAAATGGAAGGATACTTTTTATAAGTTCAATAAGCGCCATTGTTGGTGGAAAATATCAAAGTCATTACACAACAACAAAATCTGCATTAAATGGATTAATGCACTCCCTTGCAATAATACTTGGAGAGCATGGAATAATGGTAAATTCAATTGAGCCCGGAACTATATTAACAGATATAAACCGTGAGGATCTTTCTAATACAGAAAAAAGGAGGTACATGGAAAAAAGAATACCTCTTGGAAGACTTGGTGAGCCATTGGATATTGCCAGGCCTGCACTTTTTTTGGTATCTGATGAAAATACATATGTTAATGGCTCTGAAATATTGGTGGATGGCGGTATGCTTGTAAATCTACAATAAATTATTTTATTTAAAATAAAATTTATATAACCTCATCATAAGACGTTTCTTCAAGTGATTTTCTCTCTGTTTTTACATATTCAGGTTTTATTATATAAAGTAAAAAGACGACTGTAAAGGCAAGTATAAAGAATATTCCTGATATCAGGCCTATGTATTCTACACCTATGGCGACTATTATAGGCGTAAAGAGTCCAAATATACCGGCCTCAAACCTCATAGTAAACCAGACAAAACCCTGGCCTGAATTTCTTAGACTTGTTGGGAAGTGCTCCATTGATAATAGTCTTGTTGTGGGCCATACTCCAAGTCCCTGACCAATTCCAAAGAGAAGAAACGATGATAATAGAACATATACATTTTTAAGGAATGGTGGATATACCAGTAAAAGAAATGATATGGCTGCCATGGCTGCACTGATTAAATAAAGAGGCGTCCTGCCAATCCTGTCTGAAAGATAATAAAATATCAATAGTCCTGGCACAATTGCACTACCAAAGTAAATGGCCTCGAAGGCATAGGTTGTTCTTAGGCTAACAAGATGCAGTGAGCTGAATATGTATGGAAAAAACTCACCGTATGTTGATGCAGGTATGCCCCACATTAAATAAAGAAACCATGCAAATAATAGAAACCAGCCGTACCTTGTGAAAAGCTCTGCATACTTCTTTATTGTAAATTTTTTGTTTTCCTCCTCGCTTATATTTATATTGAGGAGTTTTGCAGATCTTTCTAAATCGCTTTTATTGCCTTTCATCATATCAAATCTCGGTGATTCGGTGAGACTTCTTCTTAAGGCCCAGCTTATTATCGCAATTATTCCAAGAAAGATCCATATCACCCTGAATAAAATCATGCCCGTATTGTACAATGCTATTGCTATACCAAGCTCAACAAGAACACCGACATACCACATTATTGTTGTAATGCTCATTAGCCTACCACGATAGTTTTTTGGGGAAAACTCAGTGATAAGGCTCCATGATGTTGGAACATCCGCACCAACTGCAATTCCTATTAATGCATAGAAAATCATTGACCATACTATATTTACTATTCTTGAAGAGAATATACCTGTAATCGCAAGAAGTATGGATGCCACAGCATAAAGAATCATATCAATCTGGTATATGAACTTCCTTCCAAATTTATCTCCAAGTCTTCCAAATGTTAGTGCACCAAAGGCACAACCAAGTAATGATATCAATGCAGGCAGTCCAGATTCAAACGTTGTGAAATGTAATAATGATGATATTGCCAATAATGTTATTCCGGTTCCAGCAAGCATTCCGGCATCAAGAAAATCTCCAAGGGATGCTATTAATGTCCATTTAAAATGTGTTCCTGATAGCATTGCATCATCATAAGTCTTGCTCTCAACCATATATACCGATATATTATTAAATTCAAACTATATATAGAGATTTCCAAACCTGTCCAAAATACAGGAAACTTTTTTATAACAAAATATTCTAAAATTTTTAACCAGATGCTGAAATTCTCTATGGGTTTAAACAATGTTTAATAATTATATTTTATATTATGCATAAGTATAAAAATTTATTTTTCATTTAAATCAATATTTATGTTAACAAAAGTAGTAAATATTAAATAATGATAAATTATATTTAAATATATGATTGTTAGGTATGCTTCCGGAAGCTTTGATGAAAAGTTCTCCATGGTATACTTTAAAATGAAACATGAAAACTGCTGGAGTAGAATTACGGAAAAATATGATATATCAATACATACACTAAAGCTGCTACCATATAAGGATAAAAATGCTATATACGGCATCTTTGAGATAAGGGTGAATAATAAGCATAATTTAAAGGAATTTCTAAGAAGCCTTAACAAAGAAAGCACGATAAAAAATGTAACCAGCCTTAATTTAAGTGAATTAAAACGGTCTGTTTACATTATGGACCTCTATGAAAATTATGATGGCATGATACAGGGCAAGTTAAATGATTACAACAGTATCTTTTACTTTGATATTGTCAAGGGCGGATTGGAGGAAAAATATGCCGTTCTACCATCAGAAAACGTTAAAGAATTAAAAAATGATTTACAATCACTTGGCGACCTCTATGAATTCAGGGCCAAATATCTTAAAAATTTTTATGATATCCTGGCCCCATACTTTACATTCTCACCAATTGAGATGCAGATCATTGTTGAAGCATACAACCACGGTTACTACGACATTCCAAGAAAAACCGGTATTAGGGAGCTTGCAGATTCATTTGGGCTTTCAAAATCCACAGTCCAGGAATATATAAGGAGTGCAGAGGCAAAGGCATTATCAAGCATAAAACTTTTTAAACTTATGGATGAACTTAAAGAAGGATAAATACTGGACGGTTCCGAATATATCTTTTTATTTAGGTTAAAATTGTTTAAATGGCGATGCAAACGAAGACACTTGTATGGACTGATATAAAAAAGATGGAATTAAAAGAAAAAAGTATAGAAAATCCTGAGCCTGGCTGGGTAACTGTAAAGGTAAACTATGCTGGCATATGCGGTTCAGAATTATCGGCATTTGTGGGCCAGAACGAGCTTAGAAAGCCACCATCTGTTATGGGGCATGAATTCAGCGGAACTGTTATAAAAACCGGTTCTGATAAGGACTCCTATCTTTTAAATAGAAATGTTGCAGTGAATCCGCTTGTAACCTGTGGAAAGTGCAGGTACTGCAGAACAGGCAACAGGCAGCTGTGTCCTGAAAGGAAGATTATAGGTATTGATTATCCTGGCGGTTTTGCAGAGTATGTTAATGTACCTGCATATTCATGCTATGAAATTATAGATATCCCGGAAGCATCCCTTGCTGAGCCGCTGGCGACAGCCTTAAGGGCTGTGAACCATGCACATCCTGCCGTCGGTGATAAAGCCCTGGTCATAGGTGCCGGTACAATAGGTCTGTTATCCTTGAAGATACTTGAAATTTCAGGGACCATAGAAAGAACGGTTGCTGATATAAACGATTACAGACTGGAACATGCAATGCACTGGGGCGCAACAAAAAAGGTGAACAACAGAAATGAGGTTATAGAAAAGGGTGACTTTGACATAGTTGTAGATGCCGTCGGAACAGCAGATACAAGAAAACTTGCACTTGACTCAGTAGCAAGGGGTGGCCGAGTAGTTTATGTTGGTCTGCATGAGCCTGAAACAGAGTTTCAGGTGAATTATATTATAAGAAATGAGATAAATATACATGGATCGTTCTGTTACTCTGATGATGATTTTAGAAGGGCCGTTGATCTTATAAACAATGGTTTTCTCAATGTAAAGGAAAAATGGTATGATATAAGGCCCATCGACAGTGGTGAAGACTCTTTTAATGAGGAGCTGTCACCAGATTCAAAATACTCAAAAATTATAATGAAACCATGAGGTGTTTAAATGAAAATTTTGAATTTTATTTTTAATGACAGGATCTCTGGTGGAATAATTTACAACGAGAAAGTCTATCCTTTTGATGAAATTTCTTATATTATACCTGAATTTAAAAAATTTAGGATAACGGATGATATCCTGGCATCCGGGATTGATCAAAATTATGTCGACAAGGTAATTAATGAGGCAAAAGATAAGATAAAAAGTTTAAGTGTTAAGGATGTAAAAATAGTCTCGCCTGTTATAAACCCAAGAAAGATAATATGCATAGGCGTTAACTATATGGAACATGCAAGGGAATCAGAGCAAAAGGTGATGAGGGATCCGACCATTTTTTCAAAATTTAGCAACAGTGTTATAGGCCCTGAGGATTATATATTAATTCCAGAAGGTGTGAATCAAATTGACTATGAGGGGGAACTTGTCATGGTAATAGGTTCAGGCAGGACTTACAGGGATGCACTTTTTGGTTACACAGTGGGCAACGATGTTTCTGCCAGGGATCTTCAGTTCAGGACGAGCCAGTGGATACTGGGTAAAGCATTAAAGACCTTTGCACCACTGGGCCCTTTAATAGCATGCGTTAATGAAATTGGCAATGCAGAGGATCTTAACATAAAAACAATGGTAAACGGTCATATAAGGCAAAACGGCAGCACCCGGGACATGATATTTAATGTTACAGAAATAGCTGATTATCTATCAAGATACTTTGATCCAGAGCCAGGTGATATAATATTTACAGGAACACCTAAGGGTGTAATACTTGGAATGCCAGAGGATAAAAGAACATGGTTAACTCACGGTGATGTAATAGAAATTGAGATATCAGGGATAGGAAAATTGAAAAATACCATTAAATAAATTTTATATATAAAAATTGTCAAATGCCGGGTCATAAGCTGGTATTACCTTACCAATGCCTTTTATTTTTTCATATGCATCAAGACACTCGTATATATCCTCTGCTATGCCGATTGGCCTCATTCTATTTATATTGTTAATTTTAAAGGCCGCATCTGTAAATATATAAATACCATTCCTTGTATTAATTGAAAACGCAATTGATGATCTGTGATGACATTTGACGCTAATTGCTTTTATCCCCGGTATTAATTCAGATCCATCATCATAGAATATTACATTTTTCCAGCCATCACCATAAATATAACTTAGTATCTTCCTTGGAATAAAAAGGTCCCTATTATGGAAATATCTGTATTCTGGTGCGGCTATATCCTTTATCCATCCATCCCTGTATATAAATATCCTTGAGGTTTTAAATTCATCCAGCCTGCCTGTGGTATAGTCCTGTACAGGTGTGAATGCAATGAAATCTATATCATCTGGTTTAAATCCTGCACTGGCAAGAACATCCAGTGTATCAATAGACTTAAAAATTGCACGCTCGCCAGCAAATTTTATCATCTCATTGTTTCTCAACGTTAGATCCAGGGGCATGCCTGTATTAATCATAAATGATATGTCATCGTTATAGGCAAGTAGTACGTGAAATGACAGCTTTTCCCAGGAATTAAATGATTCCATCCAGTAAACCTCAGGGCCAGGAACCTCAGACTCACCAACCTTTAATACCTTTATATTATATTTATTCGAGGTCATATTTAATCCCAAAACCAGGAGAATCATTTAATTCAAAATGCGCCCTTACAGGTCTGGGTACATTTACTATATGCTGCTCCATCCAGTCCCTATATCGTGTAAGATATTCAGAAATTGGCGTTACAGCCTCAGGCTCTGATATAATGAAGTGCAGGTTGTATATATTACCGGCATGCGGTATAACCTGTGCACCATATGCCTCTGCGAGTCCTGCTATCTTCTTCATTGGTGTTATACCACCGACCCATGTTGCATCTGGCTGCAATATCATCACACCACAGTCGAGTAGCCTTTTAAAGTCATAAACATGGTAATGGTGCTCCCCTGCAGATATGCTAATATTAACCTTTTTTACAAGATTTTTATATCCATTGAAATCATCAGGCAGCAACGGCTCCTCAATCCATGCAAGCTCATATTTTTCAAGTGCCTTTAGCATTTTATATGCAAAATTGTAATTAAGCGACATCCAGAAATCACCGGCAAGGTTGATTGAGTATCCTATGACATCCCTTACCGCCTTTACAAGCTCTATGTTTTTATCTATGGCATATACATCAGCCGGTGATGCTATAAAACGCATCTTCATATCTTTATATCCATTATTAAGATATTCTTCTGCCTCTTTCTGGAGATTCTCTATTTTGTCAGGGTGCAAATGGCTTGCATACGCCCTTATGCTTTTTCTTGTCCTGCCACCAATTAAATCATAAACTGGTTTTTTTACCTCCTTTCCAAAGGCATCATACATGAGAAGATTTATGGCACTTATTGCATGAAGTGCAAGGCCGGTACGACCTGTTGGGAGCGTTGTTCTATAAAAAAAATCCCATGCCTTGCTTATCTCCGATACATCAAACATTGTAATATATTTTTTAATCTGTTCTATATAATTGTAAGTAGGTTCTGTAACAGATATATAGCTTTCCACTCCAGACTCGGTTTTTAGTTTTAAAAAAACTATCTTTGTTATCATTGCTGCCTCTGCCGGTGAGATCTCTCCAATAATATCTTTATAGTAATCTGTTGGTTTGGTGTACGGAAATATCTGCTGACTGACATTTTCATCATGGATTCTTTCAAGGGATTTGATCTTGGACATGCTTTAATATAATGATCTATAAAATAAAGTTGTTTCCGCACCTGTCCTGTTTTAAAAAATTTAATTATTAAGAGTTAATATAAAATAATTACAAACATTTAAATGCACATCTTTGTTTATATAATATGTACTACCTTACATTTAATATATTAAGTGATTGCGGTCTTTCCGAGGCAGCATGCAAATTGAACTCACACATTTTAATCTTCAATGCAATTTCAAATAATAGCATTAACTCAATAATAGGTGCATGAGAATTAATAAAAAAACAGAAATTTAATGAAACATTATAATTACATTAAGTGGTAATTAAAAACATTCAATAAAAACAATTTCATCGTTAAAAAACAATTATATTATTGAAATTTTATTTCTTTTAAATTGCCGGATATTTTTGTATATTTATCATTGTACTCATATTTTATATTATCGCCTGTTGCCTTTGCCTTTTTTAATGGTATAATAACGCTTTTTACAGGTCTGGAAAATATAATAGAATCTTCTCCGGCCTTTATTAAAAGTTCATCCGGGTAATAAAGTTTAAAATCGCCATTACCATAAATTATTATTGAACCATCGTAAATAACAGCAGAGTTTAATTTTATGAATATCGAGTTTTTATCTCTTTTTATATATGATTTGCCATTGAATTCCTCAAAAGTCGTGATGTTTATCCATCTTCCGGATGGCAGATAAACCTCGGTGTCTGATATATCCGGCGCATAAAGAACGTCACCAAGCATGTATTCATCCTCTATGTAATATGCCGTTTCATCATATGGGTCATTGTAAAAAATTGGCCTTATTACAGGCACACCTGTCAATGAGGATAATTTTATAATTGAATAAATATAGTCTATAAATTTATACCTTTCATTAACGGTTTCGATAATTTCATTTCTGTATTTTTCCGGTAATAGATATATCTCCTGATCATTACCCTCCTTTACCTTATGATTTCTAAAGAATGGAAACAGCATTGCGGCCTTATAATACCTGGAGATCAGTTCTGGTGATGAATAACCAAAGAAGCCCCCAAGGTCGCAGCCGCATATCATTATTCCTGATAGATTCATTGATACTATCATTGATATCTGAAGCTTTAAATCATCATCGGATGCCTTATTATCGCCTGTCCATATTGCTGCATATCTCTGTATTCCAGGATATCCTGATCTTGAAAGTATGAAAAATTCGTCTTTAATTTCTTTTAAAGCCTCGTATGTTGCCTTAGCCTCCAAAAGTGAGTATGCATTATGAATCTTTGAATGCTTTATAAAACCATTGTTTGTGTAGTGAAGTGCGCTCCCGGATATTGTTCTTTCATCATTGAATAATGCAGGTTCATTCATATCCAGCCAGATGCCATCAACATTTTCAGCAAATTCCTTTACACATGATTTCCAGTAATTGTATGAATCGGCATCAAGGAAATTCAAAAACGCACAGTTGCCAGGCCAGAGCCTTGATATATAGATCTCGTTGTTGGAATTTATAACATATTTCCCAATTCCATTTATAAAATATTTATAAAGCTGATCTATTTTAAATCCCGGGTCTATTATTGTAATAAGCCTTGTTCCCATGGCATTAAGCTCCTCCTTGAATTTTTTTATATCCGGGAACCTTTCCTTATCAAATGTAAATATTTTATAATCGTCCATGTAATCTATGTCAAGGTAAACTGCAGAGACATCAATGTATTTCCTGTATTCCTTAACAACATTAATTACGGTTCGATCCGGATAATAGCTATACCTTGATATCTGGTGCCCTAGTGCCCATCTTGGTGGTACAAAGGTTCTTCCAGTTATTTCAGTAAATGTTTTTATTACATCCTCTATGGAATTACCATGTATAACAAAGAGTTCAAAGCCACTATCGTCTATTTTTGCCTCGATTTTGTTATAATTTTTAAGGCCTATGTCAATCTCTATTCTTGATGGATTATTAATAAAATATCCTGTTATATTATTTGATACTGATATAAAAAATGGAACGGAAACATACAATGGATCTGAATCTCTGGTATAACCTGCCTGGTCATAATTATAAAAAATCAATCTTTCCCTGTTTTTGATTATATGCTTTGCCTTTTCGCCAAAACCTATTATTCTTTCCTTTATGTCGAAATTCTTTTCAAAATATGAATATCCATCGAGTTCATAGAAGTTAAATTCAGGTTTAACATTGGCATCATTGTATTTTATGTTCTCATCGTATTTTATTAGTGGTTTATAGTCATTTATTATGTATTTTTCAATGTTTTCTGATTTTAAAATCTTTATATTCATGGTAGAAAAGAAATAACGTATTAATAAATTTAATCTATTATAAATTAAAGAATTAAAGTTATATTTCAAAAGGTCTCATTAAAATTGATTTTTATTTTATATAATTTTTATAATGTAATTATCATCTATCAAGACTTTCCAGTGATTTATTCTTTGTTTCTATTCCAAGGAAGTATGTTATTAAGAATCCAAGCAGCCCTACGATAAATAATAGTATCTCCATGGGTATTGGCCCATAGATATTCACTGTTATTGGGAAAACAATGGCGGATATAATGGCCCCAACCCTGCTTATTGCCGTTCCTGCACCCATGGACGTTGTCCTGATCCTTGTCGGGAACAGCTCGCTGACAAAGATGCCAGTGGTCTCACCGGTACCACCGGCATTTGCAAAGTAAAATATTGCAAACATAGGGAACAGTAAAAGAAGTGGTGGTGCCCTTCCTATGATTATTGCATACAATGCAAGTATTAATAGTGAAAGCCCCTGGGCAAGGAATGTGTATTCCTGCCATTTCTTTCTGCCCAGTATATCAGCTGTAAAAACAAAGAATACTGTTGCAATAACACCTATTAAATATAAATAAAGTGTGAGTGAAAGCGATGCCCTGTGTGTGCTGTAATGCAGTTCAAGTAATAATGTTGATGTGTATATTCCTATACCATAGAATATAAGGTCGTTAAAAAACCATGATGTAAATGTAAAGAACGCCCTTTTTGGATAATTTACAGGTATATTATCTAAAGCATCATTGGCATAACTGACATTATCAAGGCCTATCCTTTCCTCTATGTCCTTTATTTCACCATCATTGTGCTTCTCAACAGCGAATCTTGGTGTCTCCTCAACACGCCTTCTTAATATTAAAACGATGATTGCTGGTATTGCACCTGCGGCAAGCAGATAACGCCATGAAAATGATCCGTATGGGTATAGCAAATAGCCAAGAAAGACTGCAAAGGCACCGCCTATCCACCAGGACATCAAACCTGTGCCAAGAAGCTTTCCACGGCCTTTAACAGGGCTGTACTCACCTATAATTGAAAGCGTTAATGCATAATCTGCACCTATTGCAAGTCCAAGAAGTGTCCTAAAAATGATGAGCTCCAGTGCATTTTGCGACAGACCGCTTAAAATCGCAAACACTGCAAATATGAGCATGTCCCACTGGTATATTGATTTTCTTCCATTTAGATCTGCCAGGACTCCAAAGAATGCACCGCCTACAAGCTGGCCTATAATTGTAGAAACGCCTATCAATGCAGATATATATACTGATATATGTAAAATTGGTATAATAAAAAGAAGTGCCGGTCCTATTACCAGAAGATCGTAGCCGTCAAGAAAGTAACCCGCATCTGAAAGCGCTGTTATAAAATAATGGTATCTCTTTATTGGAGATGCATCAAGTTTTTTTAGTATTGAACCCTCATTCACATTTATATTATAATTAATCTATTTAAAAATTTTTTTATAATTTATTGATTAATTTTTTTTACGTTTATTATTGCTCTTTTATAGCCGTACATGATATCGCTGTCTATTCTATCATCGGGATTTAATCTTTCTATGCTAAATGATTCTATGCGTTTTGCAAACTCCTCAAGAACTATTCTTGATTCAAGTCTTGCCAGAGGGGCACCAAGGCAGAAGTGTATTCCATTACCAAAAGCTATGTGCCTTTTGTTTTCACGGAACGGATTAAAATTATCCGGATCTTTAAAAATTTCCTCGTCCCTGTTGGCAGAACCAAGGTAAAGAAAGATAAAGTCATTTTTGTATATATTAAAACCGTTTATCTGATAATCATACTTTGCATATCTTCTTGTTGACTGCACAGGAGATCTGAATCTTAGTGTTTCCTCAACAATATCACCTGCGATTTTATTATTATCAACAAGTTCTTTATAGATATCCGGATGATTTGATAGTTCAATTAAAGCGTTTGTTATTAAATTTGTTGTTGTCTCGTTTCCGGCAACCAGCAATAGTATTGAAAATCCAGTTATCTCCTGATCCGTGAGTTTTTTATCATCTATTGAAACATTTGAAAGCCTTGATATTAAATTATCTTCATTTGAATTTCTATCTATCATATTCAAAAAGTATTCTGACATCTCTCTCTGGGTTCTTAAATCAGGGCCACGTCCAAGCGATGTTGCAAGTGCATCCGACCATTCCTTGAATTTTTTTAGATCCTTTTCCGGAACGCCAAGCATGTTTGATATAACCATGATAGGCAATGGATATGATATCTCTGATACGAGATCGCATCTACCCTTTTCTATAATATTTTCTATCATTTTCGCTGCAAGTTCTCTTATGTAATTATCATATGATTCTATCTTTCTTGGGGTAAAGGCCGAGCTTACAAGGCCTCTAAGCTCTGTGTGCCTTGGTGGATCAAGTATCAGGATGCTTGGTGCGGCCCTGCTGTCAAGCTCGTTTTTAATATCATCGCCGAGCAGGTCACGGAACTGTGATGAGAATACATTATGATTTGATAATACTGTTACAACGTCATTGTATTTAAAAACATGAACCGAGTTGCCCTCCCTTACTATCCGCTGCGTCCTCATTGATTTATACCATTCGAATGGCTCCTCCTTATAAGATGGAATGTACATAAAAATACATTGCAAAATGGATATTTCTACTTTGTTATTCGATCCACCACTGGGTTTTATTATTTTTATCCTCTATATGAATCCCTGATTTTTCAAGTTCCATTCTTATATAATCTGATAGATCGTACCTTTTCTCGGATCTTAATTTGGATCTTATGTTTAAAACGGAATCGATTATATTATTATTTAAAGATCTCTCCTCTGGTATTATATTCATGAATGAGTTTATGTAATCGAATATCCTTATTATATTTCCTGCAGTATCTTTATTTATATGATCCATGTTTTTATTTATATCTGTTACAAAATCCATTAATTCTCTTATTAAAGATCTTGTATCAAAGTTATCAGACATTATGTCCATGTACCTTTTTATTATATAATCTGAATCAACCATGTAATCGCCGGATTCAGAATCGATTTTTTTCAGCTTTCTATATGTATTTATTATTCTTGATAATGCCTCTCTTGATTCGTTCAATGAATCCATTGAAAACTCTATTGATGTATTAAAGTTTGCGTTTAAAACAGCGAATCTCAGCTCATTTGGTTTGTATTCCTTTAATACATCCTTTATGGTTATGTAATTTTTTAAAGACTTTGACATCTTTTCCCTGTTTACATTTATCATGCCGGTATGTATCCAGTAATGCGCAAGATACCTCTTATTGCTTATAGACCGCATCTGGGCTATCTCGGCCTCATGATGTGGAAATATTAAATCGGAGCCACCGCCGTGTATATCATACTCATCACCAAAGTAAGTTTCAGTTATTGCAGTATCCTCGATATGCCAGCCAGGCCTGCCCTTTCCCCACGGTGATTCCCAGTACGGCTCTCCCGGCTTCATTTTTTTCCATAAAACAAAGTCCTCAGGATTTCTTTTATCCTCGTTTAAAACTCCCCTGGCGTTCTCTATAATATTATCAAGGTTCTGCTTGGAAAGCTCGCCGTAGTCCCTGAATTTTCTAACACAAAAGTAAACGCCATCAGAGGTTTCATAGGCATATCCTTTCTTAATCATCCTCTTTATTTGAGATATGATCTCATCAATGTACAGTGTTGCCCTTGCATAGTAATTAACGCTGTCTATGCCGAGCTGAGACATGATTCTTAAATACTCATTGAAATACCTGTTGGCTATCTCCTCAGGAGATCTATCCTCATCGTGTGCCCTTTTTATTATCTTATCATCTATATCTGTTATATTCTGAAGATAAAAAACGGAATAACCAATGCTCCTCATGAATTTAACAATAGTATCAAAAAATATGTACGTCCTGGCATGTCCCAGATGAAAGTCATCATAAACTGTTGGCCCGCAGACAAAGATGTTTATTCTATTTTTATGCATCGGTTTAAATTCCTTAACTGAACCTGAAAGTGTATCGTAAAATCTCATTTGACTTTAATTATATATCATTAAATAAAGATTTTCATGGAAAATCATATTATTAATGAAATGTAAAGAGAGACAAGTGTTATTGATAAAACCGGGAGCGCTGTTATAATTCCAAATTTCATGTAATATTTATATGATATTTTTATTGCATTTTTCCTTTCAAGTGTATAAAGCCAGAGAAGTGTTGCAAGGGATCCTATCGGTGTAAATTTTGGGCCTATGTCATTGCCTATCACATTTGAATACATTAACAATCCCGGATTGTTAAGACCTGAAATTGCAAGGTTCCCAAGCATGACTGACGGCAGATTGTTCATAAAGGCTGCATTGAATGCAAAGAAGAGCCCGGAGAATAAATATGAGAACACAGGTGGAAAATTATTAAAGACTTCAAGTATATAAGTATATATATTATCAAGGCCCTGCCTTCCCATGCCAAAAACGATTATGTACATACCAAGCGAGAATAAAACGATCTGCCATGGTGCTATTTTTATAATATAATTTGCATCTATGTTTTTACCCAGCCTTGCAAGTAAATAAAAGATTACTGCAAATGGCATTGCTATAAATGATATTGGTATTTTAAAAAATCCTGAGAGGAAGTAAAAAAGCATTAATATTATTATCAATGGAACTGCGAGTTTAAATATTAATCCATCCTTAATAAACTTCGATGGATCAATATCAGGCATCATGTAATTGCCACTGAATTCCATTCTATAAAATAAAAAAACGACAGTTATGCTTGCAATTATTGATACAATGTCAGGTAATATCATTATCTCGGAATATTTAAGAAATGTTATGTTAAAATATCCGGCTGTAACAAGATTTACAAGATTGCTAACAGTAAAGGGCATGCTTGATGTATCTGCTATAAATCCTGTTGCCATGATGAATGGTATTATTTTATTCTCTGAGAAATTGAATCTTAAAAGTATTGAATACACAATTGGTGTGAGTATTAATGCCGTTCCATCATTGGCGAATATTGCGGATATAACAGAGCCAAGAAGCATTATAAATAAAAATAATTTTAAAACGCTGCCTTTTGCCATTATGGCTATCCTATATGCAATGTATTCAAAGAAGCCCGCCTCATCAAGTATAAGCGATATTATTATTACCGCAATAAATGTAAATGTTGCATTCCAGACAATATTCCAGACAGATATTACATCCTTTAATGTTGATACACCGATGATGAGCGAGATGGCAGCGCCTATTAATGCGGAGTATCCTATACCCAAATTTCTTGGCCTTTTTAATACCAGAAATAATGTAATAACAAATATTATTATTCCTGGGTAAAGGAGAATGCTCAAGATTTATCACCATTGCATTCAACGCATTTGCATTCCTGTTTTATTCTTAGGCTTGCAGCCTCAACGGTATCTATAATTTTTTTTATATACGGATCTGATACCCTGTAAACAATATTCTTGCCTGAACGGTAGCTTATTAATATTCCATTCTCCCTGAGCTCCTTCAATTTATGCGATATCAGTGGCTGATCCTTTCCACATCTTTCTATTATCTCTGAAACATTCATGTTTGATTTAATCAGCATTTTGACAATTTTTAATCTTAAATCGTCTGATAGCAATTTATAGATCGTTGTTTCACTTATATGGTCCATCTTTCGTTCCAGGATTTCATATTAACATAAAAATATTTTCATATGTTTTTTATTACATATTAAATGATATTATAAATATCTGCTGTAAAATCTTTTATATCTGTGAATGATAACCAATAAAGGGTCTGTGGGGTAGCTTGGAATCCTTCCAGCTTCGGGAGCTGGAAACTCCGGTCCAAATCCGGACAGACCCACTATTAACCATGTTAATTCTGTTTTATTATAAAGGTCTTAATGGTTCCTCAGTGTTATATTTATATATCCATTATTCTTTTTAGAATTAATTTTTGGATATATTAATGTTTGAATAAAAATAGGAATCAGATCGATTTGACCTATCCCTTCTTGGAGATAGAACATTGCGTCTATGAATATTGCAATGCATTTTTTCTAATGACCTTTATTTCCATGTATTGATTTCTGCAATTGTTATATCAATGATCCTCGATATTTTGTATTTGATGTGCTTATTATAAAACAGCTTTTCAAGTTAATGAAAAATATTAATAAAAACGAAAAATGGAGTTAAGTGAACAGTAGAACAGAAAAATTATTTAGATTAGCATGGATTTGCAGACTGACCTTTTTTTGGGCTTTTATCATTATAATTGTTTTATTAATTTATGCATTTCCTGTTTTACATATCATTATGATTACAATTCTAATTGTTGTTCCACTTATAATAAGTGTACTTACTTGATAGTTATATTCTCTTTCGAGGCGGGTATAGAACTTAAATTTGACGATATTGAGAAAGATGATGGGCTAAAACAGAAAAAATTTAAGGATGGCTCAGAGCTTATCGAGCTTTACCATCAGGAAAAGCCAATTGAATTCAATGTTAATGGGAAGCTTGATAAAATTCCAGCCTCAGTAATTTGGGAGTTCAATCAAGGTGAAGATCTTGAATCATTTGAAACAGTTAAAGTCAATAATCAGTTTAAAATGCCTGATGAATTTTTAAATGCAAGAAACAGAGTTATGAATCTTTATACAGAATACTCAAGAAAGGAGTTTTCTCCGTACGACAAAATATGTATCTACCGCCTCTGTGAGAGTAGGACAGAAGGCAATGAATCCAGATACGTGTTTTACGTCTCAAAGGCTGATCTGGTTGATGAATATACAGTAATCCAGAATCCGGATGTAAGTACGGTATGGATATCCCCGGACAGGAGTGTTACGCCAAGGGAGCTTATTTACAGGCATGGAAAATTTCCATCAATACAAAAATTTGAAAAAGATGGAGAATTATGCGAAATTCCCTACAGGATCGCAATGCATATAATCATAGAAACATAAGACGGTTATTACCTGCTTCAAAAAAGATCCCCCTCGAATATGGCCACCTCACCTGTAGAGGTTACAAGCTCGGCATGGGTTGAAATGGATTGGGCTGATTTCAAGCGTTATGGAAGGCATGGGATATCTGGCTTTGTTTTTAGAGAGGTCAGGGAGGAAACAACGATTTCTAAGAGTGAATTGTTTGATGTAAGGGTTAAGGCTGTCATCAGGGAATTCAGGAGGATTGGACAGCCCATGCTAATTTTAACCGGAAAAACCAGGCTTTCGTATCGCATGATCCTGCATAGAATTGAGATATCGAGAAAATACGCGCAAAATCCATGGCTCTATCCTTACTGGTACATCTGGAGTCTGCTCCTTAGAAAGAGTGGAAGAGAATTCTGGGAGATGGATTCCATGATTGGAGTTAAGAAAAACGAACTTCTGAGATTCATTCATGATCCGATACCACCAACAAGAGCTGCAATATTAAAAATATCAAAAGAGTTAAATAAAAGTAACCAAAATATTTAATTAATATAATCTTAGAGCCGGAAGATTTAATATAAAACATTATAATTTATTACATAACATAAATATTACATTGCCATTTAATAATGGAGAACATCAATTATAACTTCTTGGAATCCATTCATCTGAACAGGACCTGGATTACTAATAGACACTGTCATTCATGGTATAGTATAAATAATGTTATTGAATAATGATTTATGAATAAATTAAATAAGAGTAAACATCTGTTTTTATTATATTCAATTATATTAATATTAATGGCACTATCAATGAGATCGACAAACAATATGGTTGTTACAACAGTGCCATTGCTTTCTAAATATGTCCTTCATTTTTCATATGTGCTAACAGCCCTGGTTACTGCAATAATATATCTTGGAACGGTTCTTGCAACATCATTTTTAAATCCCTTAATGAATTCAAAGTTAAGAAAATACATTTTTGTCCTTGCTAATTTCATGCTTACAATATTTTTAATATTATATTATATATCAAACAATATAAGTGTTTTTATAATCTCCTTTTTAATAGGAATATCATATGGTATAATACTGCCAAATATAATTACATCCGCAAGTTTGTATCCGGATAGTACTGGAAGGGAAAGGCTGCTAAGCATATACTCTGTGGGTTTAAGCCTTAGCCTGGTTTTTGGGCCTTCCCTTGAATCGTTTTTATTAACAATAATTGGATACCGAACAATATTTCTATTTTTTGCGCCAATTGGAATAATAGGATTTATAGCATCATTTTTTATTAGCTTCCCTGAAAATAGAAATGAAAAACACGGTGCATCAGTAAAACACAATAAAGGTTTATGGACGTCAATTCTTACAATAACAACGTACAATGTTCCATTTGCAGCACTCACCGTTTTTCTTGCAATTTTTGCGGAAACAAGATTTCACGTAAGCAGTTTTATGGCATATCTGCCATTCGTATTCTTTTTTACGGTTTCATTTTTTACAAGAATATATTTAAGCATAAGACCAATAAAAAATATTAGATATGCAATAATAATTGCTCCAGCAATAACAATTATGGCATTGATACTATTCCCATTTTTACCCAACTATTACGCCTTTATTGCAGTCATGATGCTCCTGGGCATACCGCATGGTTCCATATTTCCCATATCAACCATAGAAATATCAAGGGGATCATCAATTGAGGAAAGGAATGCAATAAATTCATACTTTTATTCTTACAATATGAGCCTGTTTATGATCGTTCCATTGTTATTCGCAATTATTATACCATACATAGGATTTCAGGAAACATTTGCAATTCTCATAATCCCTGTTGTTATATCAGTATTGATAATAATAAAAAAATACTGGAAGGATGATGAAATATTTGGAATAAATACAAGAAGATATAAAAACACATTTTAAATATAATTTTGGATTTTTATTTAATATGATAATTTTTAAAACATTTTAATTTAAAAACATTATAATTAAAATCAAATATATTTATAAATGAAATTATTTATATTAAAGTTAATGCCCTGATTAATAAAACGTTCAATTTAAATAAAACAATTTATTAATGTAAAATCAAAAATTATGACCGGAATTTATAATTTACAATAATAAATCATTTATGATATTAGAATATTTAAATTTATTTAAGAATATTATAATATGAATAAATGTCATTAAAATTTTTAACACAAACATTTTTTAACAAAAAATTTTGAGAAAGTCTTTTATAAAGTTTGTAATTAGGACATAATGGCACAAGAGGCTGATGGTATTAATAGTGATTTGCCCGGCCATTTTATGGGCAATGCTGATGAAGTCAGAAGAAGGTCTCCATGGACTGTTTTAATAGCACTTGCAATGGGCATGCTTGTCTACGGTGTTGCCGAGAGTTACGGACCGGTTTCGGTCATTGGTGGAATACTCCCTGCAAAATATTTCTTCATTGGCCTAAGCTTACCTTACATAGCCGGTGGCGTCGGTGCATTATTTTCAGGGTCACTTGCCGATAAAATAGGCAGACGTGGCTCTTTTATGGTTACATCTGCAATGATTATTATTGGTATAGCAATTTTTGCATTTTTATCAAGGTATGTTATTGCACTTGTAATATCTTTCATCCTTGTTGGAATGGCCGCAATAGGCCTTGAAACACCAACCCTATCAATGATTGTTGAATCTGTTCCTGCAAGCGTTCGCGGCAGGTCTCTTGTTATCGTTCAGAATTTTGGAAACATCGGTGTTGCCGTTACTTTTATACCTGTATTATTGCATTTCTCTGGTGCAACAAGCAGGCTTGCAATATCAATGCTATTCATAGCACCACTTATTGCCCTTGGCCTTTCATGGTTCTATGTAAAGGAGAGCAAACCATGGCGTGCGGTAAAATCAACAACTGACATAGAAAATGCATGGCAGGAGCAGGACGGCAATGCCGAGCCTGTGAAGCCCGAGGTTGGCATACCATTAAGGTTCCTGATACTTATAATAATAGGCATAGCACAGGACGTTGCATTTTTATATTTCTCATACGGTGTTGGTTACAGCTATTTTTCATCAGGGCTTGCCGATAACATACCGATAATCGGCGGATTCACAATGACCATCGTTGGAATAATAACAGGTCTAGTTCTTGTTGAGAAATTAAACAGAAAATCCTTTACAATAATGTCATATGGGCTTCTTGTTGTTCTATGGGCTGTACTCTGGATCTTTGAGGCATTAACGCACAGCACATATGGCCTGATACTTACAGCATTAATGGTTCTTTTATTTATACCTGGAGAGGTTACATGGGCTGCACGTGGAATGCTGGAGCCTGAGCTATTCCCAACCTATAAAAGGGGCACATACGTTTCAATAGTAAGATTCACTGTATGGGTCGGTGCAGGCCTTGTCATGATACTTTTAACATACAGGGCGCTTCCATTTATAATTCCGGCTGCTTCAGTAATGTCAATATTCATATTGTCATTGATAATGACAATACTATGGCAGAGAAAGGGCTTTGAAACAAGATCAAGAAGCCTGTCAGGACTTGACAGAAAGATAAGCCATGATATTAAGAGATAAATTTTATTTTTTTTAAATGATCTTTATGGACAAATATGAAAAGGTACTCTGGTTAATATCCTTTTTGATAGTTTTTCAAATGATGACCGGCTTCTATTTATCACAGGTAAGAATACCGTTGAAATACTTTTTATATATCCACATTTTTACAGGAATTTTAATCTTTTTAATCTCAATTGTTTTAATAAAGATCTCAGGAAATACTAGATTAAAAAGGCTTTCATATGTAAACATGTTCCTGATATTGTTTACAGGTGTTATAGGCCTTGGGTTTATACTGTTAAAATTAAGATTTTATGACATTTACATGCCATATATACATTTCCTGATTGCCATTGGAATTATAAGCAACTATGCGGTCATGCTTGGAATCAGCAGGACCTTAAATTAGAGTAAACCTTTTTTATGTAATTCAGTGGTATGTTAACCCATGATGGCCTGTTCCTTATTTCATATAATAGTTCATATGAGGCTTTTTGCATTAAAAATATGTAGATTAAATCGTTTTGAAAATCCATGATGTCTTTAATAGATGATTTATAGCTTTCAATGAAATTTTCCATTGAATTTTTTTCCATTGAATCAATGTCATTTGAAAGAAAATCAAATGAATTTATTAAATAGCTTATTGAACGTATCATGCCTGCAACATCCCTTAATGGTATGCTTTTTTTCGATCTTTCCGAAAGAGCCCTCATGGGTTCGCCCTCAAAATCTATAATATACAATTTATCTGAAATTAAAACCTGGCCCAGATGGTAATCTCCGTGTATCCTGAATTTATAAATCCTTTTTATATCAGTATCATTTATTATTTTATGAAACCTGTCATTAAAAAATGTTATAAAATCAGAATCAAAAAGATTTGATCTTCTTAAGTTTTCAATGGTTTCTTTGATTATCATTTCAAAATCTTTTATATCTGAAATTTCAGGTAAAAAATCCCTTTCCCTTGAGATGTAAAGTGCCCTATGCATCCTGCCGGTTATACCCCCAAGGATTTTTGACAGATCATTAATATAATCATTAACATCACTTATATTTTTATTATAAAGCATGTTTTTTATTTTATTTAATGAATATGACCAGAGATCAGATGAATTTTCTATGTACCTTGAGGCATTGACTATATATATCATTTCACATTCCGATTCATAGAACGCATGACCGAACGGCTCAGGCACATTATAAAAACCGTTCTTTATGAGCTCATTTATCATTGTTACATCCGGGTTCTCTCCATTTTGCAGGTATCTGTAATTCTTAACAATGATATTTTTTATAATGAATGAACTGTTGCTCTGCTCAGCATTTATTTGTGAAAATGGCCCATTTTTTAGTTTAAAATTCCCGTTTTTAATGAATTTTATTTTTCCTTTATTACATTTTAATTCTGAATTATTATTGAAAAGATCTATTATTGTTTCGGCATAGTTAACTGAACGAACTGCATCGTATTCATCATTAAAAATCATTGGAAAATAGTAAAGGTAATTGCCAGAGTCCGTAATGACATTTAAAATCAAAAAGTTTATATTATTGAATTCGCAGAGATCATGTATCTTTATCTCATTTATATCTTCATTTTTATTTTGAAACCACCTGCTGTTTTTTAAATACTCTTTAAATTCATCGCTTTCTATTATATTATTAATCTTCTCCAATGAGGTCGTATGAATCATCCCTTTCAGGTACAATTAAATTAAACCAGAAGAATGACCTTGGTGTCATTGTTATGAAATACCTATCATCCTTTATCCTTGGAAATGCTGCCTTTGTTATGGCCTCTATTGGTTTAAGCCCTATGTAATCACTTAAATTTAGTTCAACGTACGTTGGATTCCTTGATAAATTAAAAAGGCACAGCATCCTCTGGTTTTCATACTCTCTTATATAGGAAAGCACCCTTTTATTACCCTGCTCTATAAATTTTATTGAGCCACGGCCGAGGAGCTCCTTGTAATCCTTTCTAACATGTATAATCTTTATCATCCAGTTTAAAAGCGATGAGCTCAGCCTGAGCTCCGCCTCAACGTTCACGCTTTCATAATGATAATTAGGATTTGTTATCACCGGTGAGTAGAGCTGCTCCGAATCTGCCATTGAGAAACCGGCGTTTCTATCATATGACCACTGCATTGGCGTTCTCACACCGTTTCTATCGCCAAGATATATGTTATCGCCCATTCCTATCTCGTCGCCATAGTATATTATCGGCGTGCCGGGCAGTGAAAATATTAATGCGTTTAATAGTTCTATTGTGTTTATATCATTGTCAGCAAGCGGTGCTAGCCTGCGCCTTATTCCAAGATTTAAACGCATCTTTGGTATCTTTGCGTACTCCCTGTACATGATATCCCTTTCTGAATCCGTGACCATCTCAAGGGTAAGCTCGTCATGGTTTCTAAGAAAGATGCACCAGTCGCAGTTATCAGGTATCGGCAGCGTCTGCTTTATTATATCCATTATTGGATAGTAATCGCTCCTGGCCAGTGCTATAAAGATCCTTGGCATCAAAGGAAAATTGAATGCCATATGAAATTCATCGCCGTTACCAAAGTATGCCTTTGTTTCTGTAGGCCACTGGTTTGCCTCTGCTAAAAGTATTGTTCCAGGGTAATCTTCATCCATCATCCTCCTTATTTCCTTAAAAAAGTTGTGTGTTTCTGGCAGATTCTCACAGTTTGTATTCTCCCTTTTAAAGAGGTATGGAACCGCATCTGCCCTGAAGCCGTCAAGGCCAAGGTCAAGCCAGTACCTTATAACCTTTTTAACCTCGTTCCTGACATCAGGATTGTCATAGTTAAGATCCGGCTGGGATGAGTAAAACCTGTGAAAGTAATACTGTTTTGTTTCCGGGTCATATGTCCAGTTTGATTTTTCTGTATCTATAAATATTATCCTTGCCTCCTTAAATTTTTCTGGTGTGTCGCTCCATATAAACCAGTCCCTCTTTGGATTATCAATGCTGCTTCTTGATTCAATGAACCATGGATGCTGGTCAGATACATGGTTTAGAACGAGGTCCGCTATTACTCTTATGTTCATTGAATGCGCGGTATCTATGAAGTTTTTAAAATCATCAATTGTTCCATACTCCGGCAGTATTGAATAGTAATCAGATATATCGTAACCGTCGTCCTTCAATGGCGATTTATAGAATGGCAGCAGCCATAAGGCGTCAACACCAAGCTTTTTTAAATAGTCAAGCTTCATTGTTAGGCCATTAAAATCGCCTATGCCATCTTTGTTTGAATCATAGAATGATTTTACAGGAACCTCATAAAATACAGCATCACGGTACCATAAACCATTATTATCAAGCATTTTTAATCACCATTATATGTGCCTGGCGCTTCCCGGGTATTAACCTGACATAATTGTACTCACCACTCCATTTGTAATGATTGTTATTTAAAACATCATGGACATCGTATATGGAATTTAAATCCATTGAAAAATCATTCAATGGAACCCTTATAAAACCTGATTGAACATTCATTGTATCAAGGTTTAAAACGACGAGAATTTTGTTTTCATTGTTATACCTTGCATATGCTATTATCTTATCATTGTCCGTTTCGCAGAATTTTATTTTTCCAGATCTAAGCGCCGGCATTTCATCTCTTATTGAGTTTAACCTTGCTATGATATCTTTTATATTATTATCGCTATTAAAATTTCTCCTTTTTATTTCGTACTTCTCAGAGTTTAAATATTCCTCTGTATCATCAAGGCGGTCATTCTCGCATAATTCAAATCCTGAGTATATGCCCCACAGGGATGAAAGCGTTGAGGCAAGCACGGACCTTATTATAAATTCATTTCTCCCCATGGAAAGATCTCTTCCAAGTATATCAGGTGTGTTTGTGAAAAGCATCGGCCTGAAGAAGAAATTATATGGATATGAATAAAGCTTTTTGAAATACTCTGTTATCTCGCCCTTTGTTAATTTCCATGTAAAATATGTATATGACATTGTAAAGCCCCGCTTTGAAAGTTCAAACATAAGATTTTCCCTTGTAAAGGCCTCTGATAAAAACACAACATCCGGATGATCCCTTTTTATATCATTTATAAGCCACTCCCAGAAGTCCAGGGGCTTTGTATGTGGATTATCTACCCTGAATATTTTTACACCATTTGAAATCCAGTATAAAAATATGTTCTTCATCTCGTTCCATAATGCCATTTTGTTTTTTGTTTCAAAGTTCAATGGATATATATCATAGTATTTTTTTGGCGGATTCTCCGCGTATCTTATTGAACCGTCAGGCCTGTGATAAAACCATTCAGGATGATCCCTTACATATGGATGATCAGGTGAGCACTGCAGAGCAATGTCCATGGCTATCATGATGTTTTTTTCCCGGGCAGACCTTAAAAGATTCTTGAAGTCCTCAAGGCTGCCAAGGTCGCTGTTAATCGAGTAATGCCCTCCGGAATCGTTGCCTATGGCCCATGGACTTCCTGGATCATTTTTATCTGAAATTCTTGATCCATTCTTCCCGCGCCTGTTTGTAATGCCAATTGGATGTATTGGCGTTAAATATAAAACATTGAAATTCATCGATTTTACATAGTTTAAATGTTTTATTAGATCATTAAAGTTACCAATGGATCTTGGAAAAAGCTCGTACCATGAACCGTAGCTACCGTAGTCTGGGTCAGCGATGAGCCTTAAGGTTCTGTAATCTGTTTTATCTATTTTTTTCTGGTATTTTTTTATTATAGATGAGAAATTATTATCGTTTAGTATCATGACCTTTTTATTTAAATCTGAATTGATTAAATCATCAAGGTATCTTTTAATAATTTTTTTATCATTCCCTGAGGATCTTTTATATGCATCTTTAATTAAATTGATTGCCTCGATTATATCCTGTTCAACATCCTCGTTTGAGCCAAGCCAGGCATTTATGTTCCTTATTAAAGTGCCGTATGAATCCTTCCAGGCCGATATTTTGTATTCGTATATTCCCGGCTCATCTGGTGTAAATGATGCCTCATAAAGATCATTGCCGGTGCCTTTCATGGCGACTGATCTCCATCTTTTCTTTAATTTCCTGTACATTAAAACGGGATAAACAAGGTCGTGACCTGCCCTGAAAACCTCTGCGGTCACCGTAAATTTGCTGTTTACAACTATCTTTGCCGGAAACCTTCCGCATTCTATCTCCGGTGTTACATTCTCAATTGCCACTGGATCCATTTAAATCCTCCGGCTCCATAATAACTGCCGCCAGTGGCGGCAGATCTATTTCTATCGAGTATCTTCTCCCGTGCATTGGGTACTTACATGCATAAATGGATTCGTTTAAAATGTTGCCTCCATTGTATTTTTTTGAATCGGTGTTTATAATTTCAATATACCTAGATAGATAATCAACGCCTATTGCATAGTTTTCACGCTCAACAGGAGTAAAATTGAAAATACATACGGCATTGCCCCTGTTAAAGCTTATAACAGTGTTTGTTTTATCATTGAAATCTATCCATGAAAAATTTTTATCATTGTAAAAATTAAAATCGTTTTTGTATAAATTGTTTAAATCGTGTATTAATTCCATTACATATTTTCCATCATCAAGATCGTTCCATGAAAGCTGTGAAAGCACATTCCATTCATTTTTCTGTGCAAATTCGTTGCCCATAAAAAGAAGCTTCTTCCCTGGATATGAAAACATGTATGATAAAAACAGTTTTACATTGGAAATCTTTTCATTTTTATTTCCTGGCATCTTTCTGTAAAGTGAGCCCTTGCCGTAGACAACCTCATCATGGGATACTGGTAGAATAAAATTCTCGCTGTACATGTACATAACACTGAATGTTAAATTATTTATTCTGTATTTTCTGTACAATGGATCCTCATGGAAGAAATCTAGTGTGTCATGCATCCAGCCAAGATTCCATTTGTAGTTAAAATTTAACCCTGATTCTGATGTTATTCCAGGGTATGTGCTTGATTCCTCCGCCACAGTTATTACATTATAATATTTATTATGTATGTAATCATTTATCTCCTTTAAAAGCGAAACTGCCTCGAGGTTTATGTTTCCGCCGTTTATATTTGGAATCCACTCGCCTGGCTTTCTGCCAAAGTCCAGGTATATCATTGATGTCACAGCATCGAATCTTAATCCGTCCACATGGTATTTATCAATCCAGAAAACGGCCGCAGATGCAATAAAAGACCTGATGCCATTCCTGCCGAAATCAAAGATGTTTGTTCCCCAGTCAGGTGTTCTTCCCATTCTTGGATCCTCATAATCGTATAAATGTGTTCCGTCAAACATGTAAAGGCCGTAGTCATCATCTGGAAAATGCGCTGGCACAAAGTCGAGTATGACCATAATGTTATTCTCATGGAGCCTGTTTACAAGGTATTTAAAATCATCTGGTTTTCCATACCTTGATGTTGGTGCAAAGTAGTTTACAACCTGGTATCCCCATGAAATATCAAGTGGATGCTCCATTACTGGCATGATCTCGACGCAGTTAAACCCAGTTTTTTTTAAATGATCTATAAGCATATCTGCTATTTCCCTGTAATTGTAATAATCACCGTTATTTCTCTTCCATGAGCCAAGATGCATTTCGTATATTGACAACGCATTTTCGGATCTTTTGAATGAATTATCTGTCCAGTGAAAATCATCATTTATTACAATTGATCCTGTTCTTGGTCTTTTCTCTGTGTAAAATGCAAATGGATCAGTCTTCATCTTTATTTCATTGTTTTTTGTTTTTATTGCAAATTTATAAACCTCGTTTTCTTTTATACCAGGTATAAAAAGCGCCCAGATGCCGGAATCATTTACATTTATCATTGGATGCATGCCCGGTGTCCAGTGATTGAAATTTCCAACCACTGAAACTGATAATGCTGATGGAGCCCACACAACAAAGTTGCAGCCTGAAACATCTTTTATGGTTTTTAAATGAGCACCAAATGTTTTGTATGCCTCAAATAATCTTCCTGTTCCGTATAAATATATATCATAATCAGAGATCTCAGGCCTGAACCTGTAAGGGTCATCGATCGTTTTTTCATAGCCTGAATCATCAATGTATAATATTTTATAATCATTTATTTCATTGTCTGATCTATATTCAAAAACCTTGCCATTATCAATCATTTGATATTTTTTGTTATCTATCAATATGAATGCGGCCCTGGCAATTGGTATGTACGCCCTTATTATGTAAACATCCTCAAGATGTGGACCTAATATTTTTTCTGGATGGCTGCATTCAACATCATTTAAGCATTTAAAATCCATGCATGTATTATATAATTTTATCATATATTAATTTGATTTATTAATGGAAAGGTTTAATAGATAACATTTTATAATATTTTATGCGTATTAAAAAGGAGAAGAAAAAGATAAAGCCCGAGGAGAAGGAAGACGATTATCAGGAAAAGATCGATGAGGAAATAGACGAGGGTGCCGCTGACATGGATCACCATTTATAATTTTAATGAAATAACTAATTATTTATATGACAAAATGTTTATATTTTTATGAACATAAGTGATATTGATAAAAAGCTTGATTATAAATGTAAATTTTCATATAATGTTAATATATCCATAGGAAGATTATCTGAAATATACAAAAATCCAATAACCGTGTTTATAAAAAACGATGGAAAAAACCATTACATAAGGGCATATGTGCCAAAAACAGATGATAAAAATATCATGGAAATGATGAATTTCTTTGATTATGATGATTTTAATAATTATTACAGGATAATTCAAAACATGTACAGTGAATCACAGTATAAACTTATTGAGGAGCTTGGAAATATCAGATCTGTTGTTTTCTCCGAGACGGACCTTGAGAACGGCATGCTTACAGTAAGATTCAGGTTCAGCAGCAGGTACAGAAAGGAAATAACAGATATATTATCAAAATATATGATAAGACCGAACGTAATAAACAATATAAAAATAACGCCATCAGAGGGGATAAAATGGCTTATAGGGAATAAAAACAAGAGAACAAGGCTTTCAGTGCTTTCATACGATGTGCCATTGTCCATACATAATAATGATTATGTATCAGAATTTATGATGAATCATGATAGCATTGCAGAGGTTCTTGATGCATACTCTGTATCAAACAAATTCAAGATGCTTGTCTACACAAACGATGAAATGAGGGAATCAAATGACGTTCATAAAATAGACGACGGCATCTATGAGGCCTTTGTTGAAAATAGAATGCTTCAGGCTGTAAGGGAGGCAGCCAACGATGCCGGTATATTTAGGGATCATCTCTTTATTAAGGTTGATAAGGATTCTATAAACCTTACTGTCATTTTATCATATTACAGAATTGACGAGTATTTAAGAATACTTTTTTCTGAATCATATAATTTAACAGGTCAGAACATTGTATCAATACGCTACATAGGTGATTATCAGGATTATGTTTTTGATATCATATAAAGTGATGCCAGATGATAATAAAAGAGGATTTAATTAAAAAAGCAGTTTCAGAGTTCGGGAATTATAACTCATATGATATAAATGAAAATTATAACATAACTGGAAAATCCGGTGTTATCTATGAATTTGATTACATAGTTAAGGGACCTGATATATTAATAGCATTTCTGGTTATAAATGATGTGAATGCACTTAGCGATATATTATTGTTCAATGCCAAGTGCATGGACTGCGATATAAAGAACAGGGCAATAATAATAGACCGTGATCTGAGCAGCGACGAATCAAATTTGGTAAAGACATATAACATAAAGGTTGTTGATGCAAGGTTAAAAGGATCATCCAGTGAGAGGGCGGAAACCGGCATAGATTTACTTGATGAAAGGCTTGGCGGTGGATTTTTAAAAAATAATGTATACCTTATATCAGGGAAGGCAGGCACCGGAAAAACAATACTGTCAACGATATTTCTATGCCACGGGGCCAGTCTTGGGGAAAAGGGGCTTATTATTGTCACGGATACCTATCCTGAACAGTACATATCAAACATGAACACCATGAATATTGATTTCAATAAATTTTATGCATCCGGCATGATAAAGGTTTTAGAAATATCTGATCAGATACGTTTAATGAAGGGCGAAATTATTGATGGCAAGGGAAATACAAGAAAATACATAACAAGAATAGCCGGGGATATAAGATCAATGATTGAAAATGAAAAAATTAGAAGGATAGTTATAGATCCTGTTAACCCATTATTATTTCCGGATGATGATTTTATAAATATGTTTATGAAGGCAATAACATTTGATGGTTCAGTTACATTAATAACCTCAGGGATACGGGCAAGTGATTTAAGTATTTATGGCATGGAGGAATACTATGTATCAGGTATTATAAAACTCGATTTAAACTATAATGGCGATTTAAGAAGGCGCATGGTCATTGCAAAGATGCGTGGCACAGATTTCGACGGATCACCATTCTATTTTGTAATAACAAAAAATGGCATTGAGCAGGAACATGAAAAAACCTTTAGAGAGGTTGAATGATCATAAAAAGGGTTCTTATTCTAATTTTGATATACGCAACATTAATTTTTATCTTTTCAGGCATTATTCTATCCTTTTATTATCTTTATATATTTCATCACGGCAGCATTGCCGATGACGTATTTTCTGTTTTATTCTGGATTGCAAATTTGTTCTTTGCAGTACAGAGTTTATCACTGTTGCTGGCCTTCAGGCGCAGCATGAATTATTACAGTGAAACAAAGGAGTTAAATTATTTAGGTGCAACAGGGCAAGTCGCTGTTCTCGTTCCTGTATACAATGAGGATATAAACATGGTCAGGAAAAACCTTATGGCAATATTAAATAATACAAAGTACAATGCAAATATATATGTTCTTGATGATTCAACGGATGGCAGCTTTGAAAAGAATCTTGAATTTTATAAAAAAATCAATGTAAGATATATACATAGAAAAAATAGAAATGGATACAAGGCCGGCGCATTAAATAATGCAATAAGAATGACAAATGAGGAATACATCGCAGTAATAGATATAGACCAGATGCCTGCACCTGATTTTATAAAAGTCGTGTCATCATTGCTTGACAAACATCATGATGCCGGATTTGTTCAGGTGCCGCAGTACTATGCAAACACGGACAGCTGTGCGCTTGCATACATGGCAGATGGCCAGCAGTTCATATTCTATGATATTTTAATGGAGGGTAAGAGCATTGCCGGTACTGTTTTTTCATGCGGCACAAACATTGTTTACCGGAGGCGTGCACTTGAATCTGTAAACGGCTTTGACGAGGAAAATCTCGTTGAGGACATAGCGACATCAATAAATCTAATAAAAAATGGCTGGACCGGATACTATTACAATGAAAAGCTTGTTTTTGGCAGGGCACCTGTTACCATGGAGGGTTATATAAATCAGCAATGGCGCTGGGCCAGGGGCTCTTTATCATTAATACCAAAGATATTTAAAAACATTATAATGAATAAAAATACAAAAATTTCACAGAAAATTGACTGGACTGCAACATCAATATGGTATCTCTTTGGCTGGTTCTATTTAATCTTTCTTTTGGCGCCTGCGCTTTCCCTGCTAGGCATCTATGTATTATCGTTCAATTACGTTGGCTACATAATAATATGGATGCCGTACTCAATTTTTTCAATACTTGCATTTTCCATTTTGCAGCTTCAAAAGGGAGCTCCAAAAAGATACATATTTTTAAACATGGCTGCAAATATAATTATGTTCCCGTTGAGCATAAACGCAACAATAAGCACGGTAATGCATAAAAAAAGGCCGTTCACAACTGCAAGGACAGGAGGCGTGCTGCCCTGGATAAGGTTCTGGCCACAGTTTGCATTCATGATTTTATTATTTACATCCGGCATACTTTTGATCATTCGCGGAGATTTATTCAATTACATAACGGCATTCTGGGCATTTCTTGAGTTCACATTTTTTATACCAATATTCTTTATAAACAGGGCTCCAAGAATATCAAACATTGATAAACCGGTTTTTATTGAATATTAGCAATTACAAAAGCATATTAACACAAAAAATATGGTTTTACAACGATGATTAAAAAGAGAACCCCTGGCTATTTGATCGGAATGAACGCCGTGCATCTTGGAAATAACTATCTATGGATATCATTTGAGTCTTATATACTGCCTGTAGAATTAATGTATTATAAAAACAGCAGCCTTTTCCTTGGAATTATAGCATTTTTGGGTACATTAATAGGTATTTTAACAGCGCTTTTCATTGGAAATATAAGCGACAGGTTTGGCATGCTCTGGGGGAAGAGGTCACCGTACATAATGATTGGCGTTATCCTATCTTCCATGATCCTGATAATAAACATGTTAATTGCCGTGAATTTTATATTAATACTTGCCGGATTTGTATTAATAGAGATATCATCAAATGTGGCAGTTGGTGCATACCAGCCGCTGTTTGTTGACCTCGTTGAAAAAAATCAAAGGGGCTCAGCATCAGGAATAAACGGCATCTTCATATTAATAGGTTCGGCCATGGGCTATGGAATAACAGGCCTTCTTATATCTTATAGAATGTATTATTATTCGATAATCATTATTGTCCTTGTACTTATTGCAAGCGGAATAATAACCTCAATAACAATAAAGAACGACGATGTCTATGTAAAAACCAATTTTAATATTAAATCATCAATAATTGATATGTTCAGCTTAAAAAACGGCCTTAAAGAGTACAAATACCTTGTCGCCGGAACATTTTTTGTGCTTTCTGGTGTTTCAGGCCTGTCGTTCTTTGAGCTTTACTTCTTTAAATACGCACTTCATGCAATGAATCCATCGTACTATGTTTCGATTGCAGGGATCTTCGTGTTAATTGTCTCTGCCTTGGCATCTGCGATTCTTGGTTATCTTTCAGATAAAATGAACAGAATTTATATACTTATGGTCTCATCAACGCTTGGCTCTATTGCCATGTTCCTGATACCTGAATTTCAGGTCTTTTCATTTTTCCTTTTGTTTGGATCATTAATAGGTGCATCATATGGCATATTCATCAGTGTTTCAAAGGCGCTTGCAAGCGATATGTCACCGCATGATGAGGGTGGAAAGTTCATGGCATATTATAATATTGCAACCGGCGGTGCATCCTCGGCATCACCGCTGATCTATGGTGTAATATTAAATTATGTTTCCTATTCCATGTTCTCATATGTTTTCTTTGCTGCAGGAATGATGCTTTTTACCGGCTTTATATTTATAATGATGCTAAAACGCAAAATTATTAATGATAAATGGAATTAAAAAGTGTGCTTAAAAGTACAAAATACATATTTGGCATGAATTCAATATACCTTGGAAATAACTATCTATGGATATCATTTGAGGCACTTATACTGCCATACCTTATATCAATTTACATAGCAAGATCGCTGCAGAGCATAATTCTCGGTCTTGTGGGCTTTGCAGGCATAATGACCGGAATTGTATTTAATTATCTTTCTGGATTTTTTAGTGACAAAATAGTGACAGGCATTGGAAGGAGAACGCCGTTTATAATTGCAGGATCGCTATTATCATTGTTATCATTGATTTTAATAATGTTTAATTATTTTTATATTTATATTGTTTTTGCACTTTATATAGTCATTGAGATCGGATCAAACCTTGCCTATGGGGCATACCAGCCCTTGATAAGGGATATAATACCCGAGAATCAGCGGGGAAAATCATCTGGTATAAATGGCTTTTTTACGCTTACCGGAACTGCAATGGGCTTCGGTCTTTCGGGATTGTTTATCAGCCACGGAATGCTCAGAATCTCGATACTTATTATAATTATAACGATTTCATTATCCACGGTTTTAACAGTTTTAACAATAAGGCATGACGATTTAAAAATTATTAAAAACGATATAAAATTCAGGTTTTCCCTTGAATTTAAATGGTTTTTCGTATCAAATTTTTTGATTATATGCGGCAGCTCTGGACTTACATTCTTTGAATACTATTACATAAAATTTTCACTTGGCATAGGCAACGCGGCAATCTTTGTTGCAATTGCCGGTCTTTTTATTTTAATTGTTTCCGCGATTGCATCGGCATTCATAGGAGTTTTATCAGACAAAATAGATAAATCAATCCTTCTGTTCCTGTTTCCACTTGCGGGCGGCATCTCAATATTTTTGCTTTCAATGGCAAGAAACTTCATAATTTTTTTAATTCTTGGATCAATTATAGGAATATCCTTTGGAAACTATTACTCAATATCAAACTCATACCTTAGCTATATTGTTCCAGCGGGCAGGCACGGCCAGTTCATGTCTGTGTTCTTTCTTTCAACAGGTATTGCATCCGCGGTATCACCATTAATATACGGCCTTGTTCTTTATATGTTTAAATACCAGAACTTTGAGTCATACAGCCATCTGTTTCAGATATCATCAATTTTTTATTTTACAGGTGCATTAATCATCTTTCTTAAACTATACCAAAAAAATAAATATTATTAAATAAATGATATTACATGAAGAACCTTTCAAGGAATGAATCCAGGGTGCTAAGGCTTCTCGTTGAGAACTCAAGGCTTTCTATTTCGGAAATAGCAAAAAAGCTTGATATATCCAGGAATACAGTTTCATGCATATTAAAAAGGTTAAACGATGATTACATAGAAAGGTACACTGTTGATTTAAAAAATAATGGCGATCTATACTATATAGTAAAAACGGATTCGATTGATAATATAGATCCAGGAGATATTGTTGAATATTATGAGCTAATGAACGGAAAGTACATTGTTGTTTTAAAAAACCTTACAAGGATAAATTACGAGTCCATAGATATGGCAGGTGCCAGGCACAGGTCCGGTGCCATTACGGGCATATCGGTTTATTGCGATTACTGCGGCTCGGTAATAACAGGAGAATCGCATACATATGAGCATAAAAACAGGATCTATTATTTCTGCTGCAGCACATGCAAATCACAGTTTTTAAAGGAAAGAATATAATTTGTTCTTACAATGTTTTCATTATAATATATTTTTAATTCCATGATTTAATACTAGGTGAAAAACTGAATAAAAAGATAGCAGTACTGCTTGTTGTACCAATGTTGATTGCGCTTGGGGGCGCATTTGCCTTCTCGGCATTCTCAGGTTCATCAGGCATTGTAGGAAACAGCACGGCAGGGCACCTATCATGGGAATTCCGTGGAACTCTTATAGGAAGCAATGCAACAAACACACCTGTTACGGTTATGGGCCCGAATAATGCAGGCTATACAATATATGACGGATCTAAATTATATCAATCCAGCGGTATTTATAATCTGCCACTGGGCGATTCATATTATCATACGTACAGCACGAATATTAACTACACAGTAAATGCGACAAATTTTGCGCCAGGTGATTATATAGAACTGCAATTTGTACTTGTAAACAATGGTACTGTAGGATTTATAGCGTCCATACCAAGCCCGGTTTCAATAAAGCAGATACCAACATCATGCAATGTCTTTATATTCTTTGGTCCAAGGGAAAACGGAAACAATCCATACAACCCTGATAACAAAACAATAGAGTCGCATATGGTTTCGCCCTCAAACTTTACAAGGGATCTTTACAATGATACGGGCTGGATATACTCATACAGTGCATCCGGCTTTGGCACATCAATGAACCCCGGGAGCACGGCAGTATTAACAATCTGGATAGGCCTTGGCAACTCAGGAAACCTTGATGTTAACCATTACCAGGACTCAAAGTTTAGCTTTACAGTGCCCGTGAATATTGTATCTGATCCATAAATAATTATAATTAATTTTTTATTTATCAAAATTTAAATAATTATAAAATGATTTTATGTATTTAAACCGCATTTTGATATTTATATTTTTATGATAATTTAAAAATAAAAAAATATTAAATGATAAATTGTATTTTTAAATAATGCCGATAAGATCTGAAAGGCAATACGCAGAGATGTCCATTAAGGATGCGGGCGTTGCATGCATTAGATTAAATAACAATATTACAGATCTTGCCGCCTTCAGGGCATACAAATCACTTAGAAGGCTTTTGCAATCGCTTGCAATGAAATATGGATATAATAGAAACGATACAAGGTGTGCCGTTCCAAAGGGCGAGATGCTTATGGTTGCAAGATTATTGGAGGAACATGGTTATAAAAACATTTACAGAAACACTGAAATGGCATTGAAACTGTTTGATGAATGGAGAAATCACTGCGCAAACAGGAATGATATAATAACAATGTTAAAAAGCATTGATTTCACCTGGCTTTCCGATCTTATAGATAAAAAAACAATAAATGATTTATATAATAATATAAAGGATCTGGAATGATATAAATTATTTATCATAATTTTATACATTAAAGGCCATGTTTAAACACATGATTGATGTGATTTTATATTTGCATGATGATTAAATAAAATATAGAATTTTAATTTAAATAACAGCATTAATATTTAAAATTACATGTTTCCGCATTTTATTCTATCCTTAAATGCATACCTCATCATGTTATCTATTAATTCATATTTTTCATCGTATTTTTTTATAAAAGAATAATCAATGAGATTGTTAAGCATCTTATTTAAAACGGAGTTTGGTATAATATTTCCTTCATTATTTTCTATGTAATTTTTTATTTCAGACCATGATGATCTCTCAATGCATTTATTTAGTATTAAATAATATCTTTTAAATGCCATCTCGCGGTTTGCAATAAAATTGCAGAATTCCATTATTATTGTATTCCTTGCATTTTTTATTGTTTCATTCATTGGGTCTTTAGAATTATTTACATACCTGAATCCATAATATGCAAGCCAGCCAGGTATGCCACCAAGTGTATTGTAAACATTTTCAGCATCATTAAAATCAATATTAAACTCATTGAAGCCCTTTTTAAGAAAATCCATGGACTGTTCCCTGTTAAATGGCTTTAAATCTATTAATGTATAGGCCCTTCCGTACAGTGGCGAATTATAATCATCCATTTTAAGGTAATTGTGCAGTGCGCCTATCTGTGATCCTGTTAAAACGAATTTTATGCTTTTAAAATTATCAAATGAATACGCTATATCATTTAGAAAATTATATCCCTTGAGTTTTATTAACTCCTGTATCTCATCGATTGTAATTATTATATTTTTATTGTTATTATTATAATAATCATCTATTGCATTTAATACATCTATTAACCTTACCCTGTTTTTCTTCCATGATAATGATATTGAATTGCCAAGTATATTTATTCCGGAGATGTTTTTAAATACGTCCCTTAACCTGTCTTTTAAATCCCTGTTTATTGCGTTATTGAATTCCTCTATTAAATCCCGGTAAGATATGTATCCCTTGCCACTGTACTTTCTTATATCTATGTATATCATATCATTTAAAACGGATTTTACAAGAGATGATTTGCCAGTTCTTCTTAAGCCCTGGATAACGGTCAATGGATATTTAACACCGTTTTGAAGCCTTTCTATCTCGGCCCTTCTATCATACAAATCATTTAAATTGTTCTTCGGATATGGATCGAACAGCAAGTAAGTACCACCTTACTAAGGAAGTACATACTTACTTATAAGCATTGCCAATAAATATAATAAAGCTATAAATTAAATTATCTTTATATAAAAATTTTAATCATTTATTTTATAAACAAGGTACCACATTTTATTTCTTTTTATAATGTATCCATGATCCTCTGCATAATCAATTACAAGCTCCATAGGTTTCTTCAATTCCCTGGGCTTGTGCGGATTTGTAATTTCGGATGATTCCGGTGTCCAGTCCGCAATGATAATTGATCTCTCTGTAATTCTATACATCTCGTTCATTGCCTTTATTACATCCTTAAAATGGTGCGCTGAAAATAGTGATATCGATGTTGAAAATTGATTATCATTAAAGCCATTTTCCTCTATTGATAGTTTTAATAATCTTAACCTGTTTTTATAAATTTCATCCAGAAACGTATTTTTTAGCATATCAAAGCTCCACATTTCAGGGTCGATGCTTGTAATATTTATGTTTTTATTTTTTATAAGCGCTTTTATTACAGTTCCAAATCCAGTTCCAACGTCAAGGATTCTATCACCGATTATTAATGGACTTATTACATTCATTACCATATCCATTGATAGTTCATTCATAATAAATACCTGAATTCGTTAATTAAAATATAACTTATTATAAAATATTGTTGTCAAAAACATAAAATAAAGCATTAAAAATCATAAGGCAAATGTAGCATACTTAATATATTTTGGGAAATGTTTAATATATAGTTGTATTATTTAATACATGATTTATATTTACCAGATTATTGGTGTTACAAAAGATTATGCTAATGTATGTTTTTCAATTAAAAAAATGGATGGTTTCGATCAATACATAAATAACGACATGGATGGTGATGATATGCTTGCATCAACCTTTGTATTTAAAAAAATGCCCGGTGATAAAAAGATAATCTTCTTATGGCCGGCCAGCCTTGATTCTGGTATTGACAATTTTAAAAACAGGTTAAAAAATAACGGTCTTAATGAGGATAATTACGAGATTATAATAATGCCATCATTTGGTACATATAATAATAAATACTATGATTTTTATCCCCAGGAGATCATGCTTTTTATCTTTTTAGATATGCTAAAAAGGATAAATGCAGATGATATACTTTTACTTGATATAAACACAGGTTTAAACGAGTATGTAAATCTTTTAATAGATGCTGCCGCAAACCTCTTTGTTGCGTTATGGCTTTTTAATATAAATAATGAAAAATCTTTAAGGATATATAAAATAATATCTGAACCTGTTTTAAAAGGATCAAAAAAGGTTTCAATATACATTCAAAGCCTAAACAAAAAGGCTTTCTTTTTGGTGCCTTACAAAAAAGAGTTTAAGATAGCCAGTGTTATGGAAATGAATGACGATTTAAAAATGTCTTTTGAATTCAAATTTAAGCATAAAAGGAATTATAGAAATCTTATAAACAATGTAATAATAATTTATAATTCAATAGACATGAACACATTAAGTGTCCTAAAAGAATCATATAATAAACTTTTTTCAGATTCTGTTTTTTATGATCTGAAATGTTCAATAAAAGAATTAATAGATAATTTTTCAGATCTTTTAAATAACATGGATGGTGGCAGAAATATAAAGATATTAAATGTAAACGAAATAATAAATTTCATCCTAACACTGTACCTTTATTGTGGTTTCTTTAAGCTTTTTAAGGACAAAATACATCTTGAAAAACTTGACGATTATTTGGAACTTGGCAATCTTATATATAATAACAAAAAGATAAACCTGCCACAAAATATTAGGTTTTTAACACGCGATATACAGGAATTTAAGGAAATGGCCAATAATAATGTATCTTCATATTATAATAAGGAAGACCCGGAATTTAATAATGAATCGGATAAGAATGGCCATGGAGACATGGAGAGAAACTTTTTTGCGCATTCAGGCCTTGATAGGGAATCGGTTGATATAAAAGGCGATAAGATAATTTATAAAAGCGATACCGATGATAAAAAGGCAGAAACCCACAGAAAGTGGTTGCTTAAATTATCAAAATAATCATTGTGGTCTCATGAAGAGCGTCCTGCTTGCATTATGGGGAGATCCTCTTGGATGGAAGAGGGTTAAATATTCAATGAACAATGAAAAATACCTAAGCATAACAAGCTCAAGCGTAATATCAAGGAATAAAAATATAGATAAATCGTTTATATTTATACCAGATTCCATATTTCCGGAGCTTTTAAACAGTGTTGATAATTTAAAAGATTGTTTTAAGTCAAAATTGATAGATCATATTAAAAATTATGATACGGAAAGTGCGGATTTTATAAACAAGTCAGATGTAAACATTTTTCCGTCTATGGGAAGCTATTACAAGGACAAACTTTATAGATATGATGTTGACATAAAATTCTTGTATTCATATTTTTATGTATCGATACTAAAATCAATTGAATTTTTTAATGATATAGATACATTTTTAATAGATACGACACACGGTGTCAATTTTATGCAGCTTATCTTTACCGAATCTGTAAGGCATGCATGCAATACATATTCATTGAATTACAGGAGAAACATAAAACTGGAATTTTATAACTCCGATCCCTATTATAAAAGCGATGATACAATATTGAATATTAATACAATTAAAATAGATCTTATAGATAGCAAAAATATACTCTCTGTAATTTCAAGGGATTTTCTTAACAAATATAAAGATAATAAAAACAGTATTAAAAACTACTTTAAAAAAATCAATCGTGACGGGCTTGAGATTTACATAAAGGCCTGCTCAATTATGGTTCAATCAGATATAATACCTTACCTGTTGTATGTCATTGATAATAAGCATCAATGTTTTAATATTGACCAGGAAAATAATTTTTCCATAACAATTAAAAACGATGGAAATTTAATAAATGTTCAGCAGGATTTTCCTGACAGTATTAAAATAAATATAGAATCACTTGCCTTTATTGATTCGCTCAGGGCAGTATACAATTCAATGAAATCCCACAATAAATATAATATAAAGGACATTTATGATCTAACCGACATATTCTTTGGCAGTGATTCGGACATAACGTTTTTAAAAAATGAATTGAAAAACATAAAAAATAATAAGATGAGAACCCATGGCAGGTACATTGATCTTTCAGAATTTACAAGAAACTTCAAGGCCCATGCCGGCCTTCTTGATTACATATGCAATGTTGACAGCAACTGCATAGAGTTTAAAACGGCCAGTGTTAACAATAAAAAAATTGATATGGATTTTATTGTGGAAAGTCTTGTTAGATCACATGTTAAATTATAAACAAAATCAAATTCATTCTGTTATACCAATACTTTATAAATAAATTTAAATTATAACAAATTATAATCAGTCATGGTTAAAACACTTCTTATAAACCTTATGGGAACAACGCCAATGGTCGCAACTGAGATGTACCAGTATCTAAAAAATTTGGGTGAGAATATAACAGATACAATAATAATATACACAAAAAATAGTTATGTAATGTCAGCTGCCATGGCAGCATCAACCTCGCTAAGAAAAAAATTTAATGCAAATGTACACGAAATAAGATTAAATTTTGATGATATATTAAATGATGACGATATATTAACATTAATAGGTACCCTGGCAGATATTATAAAAAATGAAAGGGAAAGGTACAGCGTTGAAAAAATAATATTAAATGCATCAGGAGGTAGAAAAATAGAGACGATAATTTTATCAATATACTCATCAATATTTATGATTGATGAGGTTTATAACATAATAAATAAGAATGTTGCTAATATAAACGAAAAATTTGAAATTATAAGGGATAAGATAAATCTTTTTAATGATGATAAAAATAAAAATTCAATTATATATGAAAATAATAAAACAGAAATAGAAAAAATTTTTTATCCTGATTTAAACGACGTTTATTTTTTAAAGGTTCCAATAGTCAGAATACCTCCAGATGAAATAAATAAATTAAAAATGGCATTAAACTCAAAATTTATAGAGGATTCAACATTAGAGGATTTTAGATTAAAGGCCTATAGGGATTCAGGATTTTTAACATATGATAAAACCAGAATATATAACACAAGGCTGGGTGATATAATAAAAGAATTTTTGCAGTAAACCTTAAATAATGTAATAATTTTTTTAACAAAATATTTAAATAACGGTGTACCTTTAAATACTCCAGGCAAAAAAACGGTTGACCGGAAATTTAAAACATATACAGTAATTTATTGAATTTTAATACAATTTTTACAGTTTTTAAGTAATTTATAAAAATTGGGAGAAGAACTTTTATATATCCATCTTACATTATTTTTTTAGTAACGGGTTTAAGAATTACTAGATAGTATGGAAGCCACACCAGCAATTCCAAGACCGATAATCCCCAGAAATAAGAGGAATAGTTTAAGAATTACTAGATAGTATGGAAGTTTAAAATGTACTTGCTCATTTTTTCTCACTCCTTAAGTTTAAGAATTACTAGATAGTATGGAAGTCATTTATCATTTTTGAAATAGATTTTCTATAGTCTAATAAAGTTTAAGAATTACTAGATAGTATGGAAGCCATGATATATACTGTAACTCTATGATTACATACTGGCTACCTATTGTTTAAGAATTACTAGATAGTATGGAAGCCATCGTTATTCCCATTACATCTATTACGATATCGCCGACAAATTCTTGTTTAAGAATTACTAGATAGTATGGAAGTTTGAAAAGATATAAGATTGAAATAGGAAGTCAGTATATAAGTTTAAGAATTACTAGATAGTATGGAAGCTCTATTATTTCTAATATTTTCTCTTTTTCCATTTTACCAGTTTAAGAATTACTAGATAGTATGGAAGTTTTTTTATTTCCATTTCCATTTTTTACCACCTAACCAACTAGTTTAAGAATTACTAGATAGTATGGAAGTCATGCATCCTCCAGCCCCTGAAAACTGGTAGTATCTCAATTTTAAGTTTAAGAATTACTAGATAGTATGGAAGTAGAAACCCCTCTATACTCCTGAAAATAAGGTACAGTTTAAGAATTACTAGATAGTATGGAAGTGGGAGATCATCTTTAAGCCATTTTAAATCATTCCTTTCTTTTTCGGTTGGTTTAAGAATTACTAGATAGTATGGAAGAGGAGGATACCACTCATCATCCCACGCAACAACGTCAAGTTTAAGAATTACTAGATAGTATGGAAGCTTAAAGAAAGGGTCAGAAACGACGTCTATTTTTAAGAGTTTAAGAATTACTAGATAGTATGGAAGCTGTTCCTCAAAAATTTATTTTGCCTGCTACTGTAGTTTACTCGTTTAAGAATTACTAGATATTATGGAAGGAATATAATTTGTATATACCGGATATTTTCACTTTTTTGTTTAAGAATTACTAGATAGTATGGAGTGTTTTTCCCTCCCTGATAGCTTTAATTTTCAATTCTGTTTAAGAATTCAAATAAACGTTAGAATTGTTTTTATGCCTTGCCATAAATTGATGGATTGATTTCCTTGGATATAGTTCCATCATCACTGAATTATCAAAGGCAATGTTCTCTAATTTTATCATAAATCTGGATTGCAATGTTTATCATACCATCGAAGTTCAATTTTTGATGCTATGCATTATTTTACTGCAGCAGCCATGGCAATGATAATTAAAGAATGACCAGTATAAAGTATTATATAAAATGCTATGTTTTCTACTTATGTCCAAAATTGATAATATTGAAAATGAAATAGAGCAATGCAGAAGAACTTCAATGGATAATAAAACTGTTACATATGATCTAAGCAACATAAATTTTTCTGACATAAAGAAAACAACCAAAGCACTTGCCAGGGTTTTATTTGATAATGATATAAATAAATGGATATCAAAAAGTGGCAAAAATTTAACTGTAACACCAGGTTATAAAATAGAAATCATAATAAACGATGAAAATAAAAGGGCAATTGCAAAAATAGAGAAGGATTTTAAAAAATATCTTGGATTTGATGATATAGAATCAAAATACATTGATGATATACAGAATGCCGTTCATAAGGATGCTGACACAGCTTCTGTTCTGATTCTTGGAATATGGGCATTCGTTTTTCAGCATGAGGAGAATAAGACAGCAGACCGGGCATATATAACAAATATGATGGATACAATAATGAAAAACATAGAAATTATTTAAAAATAATAATAGAATATCTATTGTAATCCAAGAAGTTTTTCAGGATTCCATTATAAATCATTCAATGATATTAATAATTTTTATGTTATAATAAAATATCCCTGTAAATAAATATTAACAAGAGTTTGGTAGGTTAAAGTCCATATCACTGAAACCAGTTCATGTATAATTTTTTAATTATGTTATCCCGTAAATATTTCCTGTATATGCCCGGCAAAAATATAATAAGAGAATATAGTCCCAGAATGAAATTAACTGAAAAGAAAATAAAATATATAATAAGGGAAAAGAATAAAAGAAGATCATAAATAAAAATAGCCAAAGAAATTAAATAATTACAAGGTTTAATTTTACAAATAATATTCATGTAATAAAAAGTCATTGAATAATTATTTTTATTAAATTTAATATTAATTCTAATATCACTTATTAATAGAATATTCTATAAAAATATATAAATTAATTATTGCAGTTTGTTTTCAATGCCTTCATGGTCTATTATATAATTATATGAATTTAGAAGCCAGTCGTGTAATTTTATAAATCTAATTTTAATACCATCATAATATTTATCACCGCTGATATTAGAATTTATAACAATCCCAGATTTAATTTTGAACTTCTCTGAAAAATCTATTATACCCTTTACTTCCCTTTTAATATTATTTTCATTAATTATGTAACTTGACTGAACCGGAATTATGAAATTTTTTATTTTTACTATAAAATCTATTTCATAGGTATTTCCCCTGTAATAATATAATTCCAGCAATGGAATGATGTTTTTTAATCTTATAAATTCCTGTGCAATGGTATTTTCTATGAATTTGCCCTTATTTTCCATGAAATTATACCCAAAATAATATGAAAATGCATTGTCGATGGAATAAACCTTTTTTGGGCTGTTTTCCTGTTCATTTAATGAATATGAAAATTTCCTTGTGAAAAATATCAGGCCAGAGGATTCTATATACTCAGTATATCTCTGAATTGATTTTACGGGCAGTAACATTGTATTTTTTACTGATTTATATATTATTATAAGTTATTAGCGATGAAATATTTGTTAAATAATATTTAATTAAAAATTTTAATTTATCCCCTTCCCTTATTTTATATCTATCCATTATATCCTTTAAAATAATGGTATCAAAATAGCTTTTTATTAATTCCTCATGTATATCTGGATGCAGTGTTTGAGCGGGCATGCCGCCGTATTTAATATATAATTCGAGGTATTTTAAGATATTTTCCAGATTTATACCTATATCCCTAACATCATTTATTATTATATTATTGAATGCAAGATATTCCTTAAAAGATAGAGGAGTTACAGTGATAGTTCATATTCCATTTCAACCGGATTCTCAGGATAATATTTATGGTTAATTTCTATTTTTACATTTACACTGTTTTCAGATATATTGGAAAAAATATATTTCCTGTATCCTTTAATTTTAATAATTTAAGTCCATGTGATTGAACTTCATTTTTAAAATTATTTACATAATCAGGAAATCAAGAGAATATAAATAAATGTCCTCTGAAAAGCGATATCCGGAATAACATCTCCATAAAGAGGCGCCCCCGTGTATAATCATTGAATTATCCATACCGTATAATAAAATGATTAACTCATCCTGTAATTTGGCTGTTTCTATCTGAATTCTATTTTTTAACTGTTTAATTATTGGAAGTTTAACAACATAATATACAAAAGTTATATAGAAATATAACTTTAGTTATTTTCAATTTAACTTATTAACAGATATTTTTTATATAGACTTGCTTAATAGTGCATGGCATATGGATTTAGACAGAAATTTCACACACATACGAATATAAATCCCGTATACTTTAAAATGCCAAGTATGATAATATTATATCTGGCAAAATAAGGTAATTATGTAATATATCATTTAGAATTATGGAAGATTAAGAACAATTATAATTTAAGATGGAATGTGGAAATATATTTCTCCGGAATAAAGTGGTTATTTGGTGAAGTTATAAGAGCTGTGAAACCAGAAGTTATAATACAGGAAATGATGTTAAAGGTTTATTTTTATAATGAATTTAATAAATTAAAGGATGGATATTAATTATGCAACTGACTTATAATCAGTGAAAATAATAAGAAAAGATTATCAACAGAAATAATAAGGTATGTAAATTATATCTATAAAAAATATAAGGACAATGGTGAATATATTATAGGAAAAATAATAAAAATCAGGATATTAATGATAATGATTTATGTTGTATATTGATCATTAAACAGGACTAAAAGGGTATATTCACATTTTAGTATAATTATTATATAAATTAAAAGCTGCATTTTAATATTTTTATGGCATGTATACTTTTCCATATTTTTATATAAACTCTTATTTTTACCTAAATTTAGATTTAAGAGATAAAAAAATATTTAGAAGATGAATTTTGAAATTTTATATTAAATTAAATATTTAATTTAAAATAACCTTAAATAAATACTGGATTAAATACAGTAATTCCTCATATTTATATTTTATATGCATTATTTATATCGCTTTAAGTTTGTTTAACATAAAATGACCATAACTAACATTCACAATAAATTTTATTTGCAATTTGGATATCCAAAGATATGCTTGTTTTTAGATATTGTGGAAGGCACCATTTATAATTTTTGCAACCTCGTTACTGTCAGGAAGAGAACTAATTAAGAAAGAGAGTTCTGATTTCCATTTTGCTGAATTTAAGGCATTTTCTATAGTATTCAAAAAATCTGTGCTGTTAAATTTGTTTCCTCTCATGTCAAATTTTTTATTTATTAATTTTCGGTCGGGTTGTAAATTATGGAATTTAATAAGAAAATATAAATCATATATATCACGCATCTTATTACGTTCAATGATTGAGGCTACCTTTTCAGAAATAATCTCGTTTAAATTCATTACAGGTACAGGAAACATTGGAATATCAGGATAGGTTGGTACCAGATACTTTATATCCGGAGGTAATATGACGTCATTTCTCAAGCTTAAGTCTATATCTATGTTTTCCATATAATTTAATTTATTATATAACGGCCCCTTTATTCTAAGCTCAAAATTTATCCCAACAACAGTATCTCCTACTTTATGCCCTCTATGTTCTGTGTTTATTATATCATATTGCAAATTTACATGCTTAAATGCTCTGTTCATTTTAGCATAAATTGATTTTAAAGAATGCTTTTTGGATAAATATGAAAAGTCAAGGTCTTCCGAAAACCGGTTTAAATTATAAAAGTATTTAAGGGAAGTACCTCCCTTGAATATTAATTCATCATTGAATTCATTGTATATTTCATATAATAAAAGTGTTAGCAAATAATCCTTTTCAAGCTGCCTTATATCCTGGAATCTATATGAGTACTGCATTAAAGTTTTTTCATCAATCATTTCTTCCACTCCTGTAATTTTTAATCAGTAATACGACTTTATTTTTTAAAGCCGGTAAATCCATTCTTTCTGAATATTCTATTAATTTTTTAACATCAATTAATTTAGACCTCATGGCCCTATTGAAAGATTCCTCCACATAAGAAAATTCGGGGTTCTTATAATATATTGAATCTATAAAGGCTTTTTCAGGAGTTGCAATGTATATATTATTTATTTTTTTATATCCAAAAAATCTTTCCTTTTTTATAAAATTAAATTCTATTAAATTTTTTTCCAGTTCTATATTTCTGTGCCTCTTAATAGATATTACGCTATATTTTTTTATAATCTGGTCGGTAATTGAGTAATACTCAAATGCAGAAAAAAGGCTAATGTATGATGGATAAACTATGTTGGAAGCGATTTCATAAAAATCTATCTGGTTGCCAATATTAATATAATATTTCCCCCGCTCTATTCTTTTAACATATTTATTTGATGATAATAATTTTGAGACATATTTACTGGATTTGTTCATTATTTTTGCTACATCTTTTATCGTGAATATTTTTTTATGGCTCGAAAGCTCAATTAAAATATCCTGCATACTATTATATTTCATATATAATATATAGCAATATTGTATATAATAGTTATGTTACTATATATCCATAAATATGGAGATATTGTTACATATAATTTGAATAATATTGGACACCATGAAATTGCTCACCAGCTTCAGAATGGAAGCATTAAATTGCCCAAGCATTAAAGTTATAACCAAAAATTATGATGGCAATGCTGCAAAAATTGCATCACCAGATATTTATATGTGGCCCGGGTTTTTAAGAGGTCAGAAATAGTATTCTTTTTTGTATATAATTATAAATAAGCTTCTGACTATCGAAATTAGGTATACACCCTTAACATTAACTATAATTTCATATTTAAGACTTCATTATGATATAAAACAAATAATGATTATATAACAAATTATTAATTCCCGAATTGATTCCCCTGTATGAGGTTTTTAACCATATCTCCATTATAGCCATGATAATGGATAATATAAGTTCATTGTGGTTAATCCACATTATGTGTGTTTATCCTTTTCATATTCTAAATCTTTTACTTTTTTACTGATTGTTATTTTATTTTCTTATTGGTTAACTTCATTCTTGGTGTATATAGCCTTATTATATTTTTGCTGGTATACAGGAAATATTTACGTAATAATATACGATAAACCGGCTGTAATTTTAATAATATAAAAAGTGGGCATAATTCCATAAAAGGATATTGAGAATTAAAAATTAAATGAATTTTTAAATTTATTATGGTTTTATCCAATAAAATAGATATATAATTAAGTATTTAATTAGTAATGAACTGCCTTTATTATAATGATACCTTATCGTTTTTGGAGGAATATGAAAATAATGATGATTTTTCTTCCATTTTAACCAACAGCTACCGGAAACTGTATAATTCAACTCCTGATAGCCATTTAATAAATTCATGGAGGGGATCAATTGAATATATTTATGGTATAATTAAGGATCTTATTGACAAAAAGGGAATATCCCTAGAATATATAATTCCGGCCAGCGGCGAGAGAGCCGATGCAATATTAATTGGCATGGGTGATAATAAACCATCGATTGAGATCATTGAGGTGAAGGGCTGGAGAAAATTTACTTATTCCAAAAATCCGTACCTTGTTTATGCTGATAATAAAAGGGAGATAAACCCGGTCTACCAGGTTTTAAATTACGAGAGAGATAAAATTCAGTGTTAATAATATTAATAATTATAAAATAGACTCGCTTGCCCTGCTTTATAATATCAATGGTCCTGATAAACCTCAAGATAAATTATATTACAAGAATAACAGAAACTGCCTTATAAATAAGATTATATATAACATATGCCAGGGATTTAATGAAAGATATGCGCATAAATTATTAATTCAGGCTATGTGCAGAATAAAAATTTATTTAATGCGTTCAGGCTTTATTATGAAGATATTAAGAAAGGTGCAATGTCAGTACTTGCAGCCAATGGCTATAGTTTATACAGCTGGCATCTTGAACCATATATAGAAATAATTGATAACTTTGATAACAATGGCACAGGAAATTACATAATACACAGCGGATCCTGATCGGGAAAAACGCTTATGGCCATTAATCTTTTATTAAGATCGGCATCATTGAATAAAACATCTGTTCTGGCATACAGAAATAACAGAATGGTTGCATCATTAAGAAAAGTTATGGATAATATAAAGCACGGGCTTTCTGTTCTTATTAAATATTATTCCACTGGCAGGCCAGGAAATACAGAGATTGCAGAGGATAAATTCGTTAATAATCAAAATACAAAATTTGACATTGCAATTTTTGATGAGGTACAGATGATGAACATAAATAATATAAAAACACCTCATGTATAGCAAAAATAGCCGTATTTTTTTACGATGATTCCCAGATACTGGAAAAATAAAGGGCACCAGGGAGAATTTTATAAAATATCTTGACAATCCTGTTGAAATTATCACATATTAGTAACCATTGAGATATTTGATATAGCTATTATATTTAATGCAGAAAAATTCATGAAATATTTCATATTATTTATAAATTTATCAATACCCCTAGATTCTTTATAATAATTTATAAGTACACCATGGCTCTTATATACAATATCAATTCCAAACCCATTAAAACTGCTGAAGTTCATTATCCAGTCCTTTGGAACATTATTAACTGTGCCTTCCGGTGGTTTATACGGAAATCCAAGCTGGAATGCTGCTATAATGTTTATCATTACCTGGTTCAGCTCTGGAAGTGCAAGTTCTGGTCTGTATCCTACCAGTGTCTTTCTGCCGTTTATTACCTCCCATTTTCCACCAGCCTCAACCTGATATGTTTTGTCTATGAAGTCATCTGTCAATCTCTCGCTTAATGCATACACAGGGAAAATCTTTCCAAATATGGATTTATACTGTGACCATATTGCCTCCCTCTCAACAGGGGTTACATTGGGCGGATTGAAAACTATATTGTTCATTTCAAGAAGTGCATCTTCAACAAGTTTATTCAATTCGAGCTTATGCATCTCTATGTCGACATCACCCTTGTATTTGCCATCTTCCCATTTAGGTATCCTTGCTGTGTATACCTTTTCTGTGTATAACTTATTTTCAAGATATAGCTTCTTAAATTTTGGATACAAAAAATCAAACGTATTTGATGTTTTTACAATATATTCATTCACCACAGTTGCTGTCATATTTTTCACCTTACATATCCTTAAATTTTCCTATAGCCGTATTTTTGCTATCATCCTCAAAACCGCCAAAACTTTTATCTTTATCTGTATCGTTCCCTCTGCCATTTTTATAATTGTCAAAGAATTCAAGGAATGCCTTGCCAGGCTCTTTGCCAACAGAACCCTCAAAGTCGACATTATCTGTGAATCCATGTTTATCTTATTTAACTTACATTCCTCAGAGCATTGTGTCTAAACAATATTAAAATATTTAATTATAACATTTCAAACGTCTTTTCAACAATAATCATTGCAAGGAGATTAGATGCATAATCATCTGATCTATTTGCTATATTATAAAAAATATTTGTTCTGTTAAAAAATGGGCCCTGCTTTAAGACCTTACATATATCATCAGATAATTTCTCAAATTCATAGAAATAAAATAATATTTCCTTAACATTACCATGCTTCCATCTGTTTACAATGCTTATTAAAGGTATGGTTTTGGCAATTTCACTTATGTATATTCCGCATTTATATGATAATGGCTTATCACTCTCAAAAACAAATTTTGCAACATCTCCATCGAACTCTGTTCCCTTAAAACAATCATATGACATTGCCTCGCATAATGATTCCTCTATTATTCTGTTCCTGTAATTATAATAATCTAATTTCTTTGACGAATCCATATATGCGTGTGTCAGTTCATGGAAGAGTGTTATTAAAAATGCTGTGTTTGGATCTACCTTTAAATCTGTTGATGACTTAATTATTCTTTCATGGCATATGAATATGGCTTTTTTTATTTTATTAGTATCAATGCTGGAATGATTGTTATTTATTAAATCATACATATTTTTATCCAGGGAACTGTTGTATTTAAAAATTGAATTAAAAATATTGCCTATCGTTGAGTAACCTGCATAAAATCCAGAGACATTATATTTTACTTTTCTACATTTGCCCAAAATCTCTGATATGTCTGTGAATTCGTCCCTTTTCATATTTTTGTCTTTTTCATCCTCAAAAACGTTTGCTATTGCAATTGCCATGGGATGCCTTAACGCAGATATTTTATTTGCATTTGACTTAATCATTTCATCAGCACAGGATATTTCTGGCTCCTCTAATGGTGGATTTATTACGTCCATTAACTCCTCATTTACAATAAAGATATCCATATTTTTTAGTATTTTATTAAATATAAAGCCATATGATATATATTTTTTAATAAATTCAATGTCCGGTGTAACCTGTGAATTTATATTAAAAATCCTCATGATTATCTATATTGATTTTTATTTAAATTTTTTTGCACAACATTATGGTAAATAATTACAGTTTATGTGAAATTTTAATTCTTTTATTGGATATTCTCTATTGATAATGTATGATTATTCCTTATATTTATTATTAAATTCTCTGTATCTTTATAATAAATTTTATGTTTAATTCATGTTTTGTATAATGTGTTTTTCAATATTTTAAATAATTATACTATATTTTTATTGATATACCTACTAAAACATTGTAAATAAATCTTGGTTTAGTCTTTGATTCATTATTTCTTTAACCATATTTTCTATATTATGATATTATGATCCAATTCTGGATAGATAATACCCACTGATTATCATTATTTTATTATGATAAATAAAATATAACATAAAATATGTATTTAAGCATAATACTATTCTAATTTTATTCTATTAATTAAATGAACAAAATCAAAATCTGAATCATCAGATATAATATTATGTATATTTTTTGAGAGTGCACTTGATATGTGAATTGCATCCCTGGGCTTTATATTATAATCTTCTACTATTTTCTGTGCCCTTGCAATTATATTTATATCTACACTGATAAATCTTAAATTTGGATAATTTAAAAACTTTTTACCAGTGGATACCGAATCTGCTTTTCCCATTATCTTATTAACAATATAGACGACCTCATCCCATGTCAAAACCGATGTGTATGCAATAATTTCTTTATTTTCTATTTTATTTAAAATCTCGGTTGCTTTTATAGCCTTCTCGTTATCATATATAACTGGAAATATAAAAACATTTGAGTCAATGTAAAATGTTTCTGCCATATTCTTCATCCAGCATTTTATTTATATCAATGTAATCCTTTAATTTTTTGGAATACGTTGAAGTGTAATATTTAGAATAGCTTTCAGTCAGTGGTTTTGCCGGTTTAATTATTATTTTATCGTCCTTTAATGATACTATAACCTCTGTATTCTCCTTTATTCCTGTTATGTTTCGTATATCCTTTGGTATAACGACCTGGCCCTTTGGGCCGACTTTCATTTTTTTCTCCACATCAGTTATATGTATAACCATTATTTATACCTTTATATCATCAATAAACTGTAATGCTATGAATCCCATTTTTCCAGTACTTTGGTACGCCATATATCTCCTCTCCAGTGGCTTATATGGGAAGCCAGGCTTGGAAATTGTCGGAATGAAAAATAAAAAAATATCGATGACTTCAATGAAAAATATACGCTGTTAGTCCTAGGCATTAATGCCGCTGATCTTAGTATTTCAATGATATCTGCACATAAATCAGAAGACCAAAAAAGGCAGTGATTTCTGAAAAAAGGTATATTAAATAATGCCCGGGCACCGCAGTCATACGCCTACATAAATGATATGATAGATGCGTAATAATTAAAATTTTATTTTAAAAGTTTCCAGGAATTTCATTGAATGAATATATTTTTGTCTTTGGTGATACAATTGAAACAGGCATTAATTTATGGTATTTATTCGCATTATTAATTAACCTTGCATTTTTTCCTATGTATATGGAATTATTTACCAAAATTATTCCAACATTGTCTAAATTGTTTGATGTTAAAATTGAATCTATTTTGTTTTTTATATTGTTTGGATTATCACCAGAATCAACACCCACGGCTATATATAAATAATCAAGCTCATTTGAATCATAGTATGATTTTAGCTGCATTACATCCATTTTTGTATAATCAGATTTGCATTCTATTCCGGCTATTTTTCCATTAATTAAAACAGCAAAATCTATTATATATTTTCCTGTTATTGGTGATTTTCTAGTGCCATAAATTTCTTCAATTCTCTCTCTTAGTTTAGGTCCCATAGAATCTATTGCTTTTATATCTGCCTCATTGGTGTTTATCAGCATCCCATTTTTATATATTCCTTTTTGCACTGTGGAGGAATTAAGAAGCGATGCCTCAGCGGCGATTAGAAATCCCTGATCTCTATAATATTTCCATATTTTATATTTTATTTTATCCTCAGGTTTATAATTACTAAGGTCAATATTATTTTGTGGTATGTTAAAGCCGGCCTGATTCAATATATCTGAACCACCAAAAGGATTAAAAGCCATTAATCCTATATTATTAAAAAATATTTTTAAATCATTATTAAAATAATTATTTATATAGTTTTTGTAAAACTCCTCTTTTTCTTTTTGATACTCATTTTTTATTAAACTGGCTATTTTTGGTATTTTATAAGGATATTTTCCAACACCGTACCCTGTTCCATTTACTGCATTTTGATGTGCTATCCTTGCCATAATTAATCTGTTTATTGTAAATCCACGCTTTTGATGATTGGGATTCATTCTATTATTTATTAATAAATTTGCAATATCCAGTTCTGTATTGTATGTAACCATAAAACCAAGGATAAGCCTATTTAAATACAATAGATAATTATCGATCTGGTTCTTATTATATTTTGTTACACAGGTTTTGGTCTCTATGCCGTTTAATTTATCTATGTAGATATCCAGATATTTACTATTAATATTTAATTCGCCTAACGGATTATAATTGTCCAATGATTCCATGATTGCATATTTCAGGCTTGCCTCCTTTTTAAATATGGACTCAAATACCTCAGGCATGTAAAATATATTGTTTCCTGTATTATACATACCCTGAAGGTTTTTTATAATGTCTTGTGAAATCAAAGCTTTATAATTCTGTTTAATAATATTGCATATATGGTACATAATTAATAATTGTTTAATATAAAATATATTTTTTTATTATAGTATATAAAAATATTATACAATATTAAAATAGTACATCCCTTCCATTTATTTCCTTTTCGTACTCCCACATATCAAGAAGCCTTGATCCACATGATGGGCATCCAAGCTTCCTGCAGTTTCTGCAAAGATTGTAGTATTTCTTGCATTTTGGGCAGTATAAATGTGCCTCCTGCATTGTAAACATAATACCTGTATTTATGCTTTCAAAATCTATACCACATCTGTCACATTTTCCTATAGCCGGAATTAACATAATAAATATAAATTATTTAATGCATATAAAATTTTGGAAATTAAAATTATATAAATTAATTTATTTGAATTTGGTTGCTGTTGGTTAAATTGAATAACCATAATATTATTTATTTAAATAATTAACAAGTTTTCTAATTGGCATTACAGTATTATCTTTAAAATTAAATCCATATATGTCTATTTCTGGAAAATTTTGATAGTTTTTAAAAGCATTTAATGTATCTCTCAATTGATAAAAATATCTGATAATATCTATATTACGCATTAAAAAAATAAGCTTACCGCTATGGTTTATATATTTTTTTATTTTATTTGTTATCAATGCAGATATGTCTCCCCTTCCAAAGAATGTTTCAGCCTCATAATATTCTTCTGTATTATCACTTAAAACATAAACATCAGATTCGTTTTTATTTTTATCTTCAAGTTTTATTTCATCATATCCATTATTAGATTTGTAAACATAGATAAATCCCTTCATACCTGCATGGATATATGTGGCATTTTTTGCATTTTCAGAATTCGTATTAATTAATAAGTCCCAATTTCTTATTATATCATTATATAATTCTTTTGTTAAGAGCTTTTTTAAATAATTTCTATTAGAATATTTTTCTATTTGGTCATCAAAATTTGTTATAGCTTTTTCGAAATTTGTTGCAAAATCTGAAAATGTTATATTATTAGATGTATTCCAATTAAAGCCCGATACAACATTAATTAATTTATCCTCGTATGATTCAATTTTTTTAAATTTATCATCCTCTATAATTATGATACTGGAATTATACTCCCTAAATTTATTTACGTCATCGGTACCAAGGATTATGCATCCACTCTGCTGGTATGGTATGTTATTTATTATCTTCTCTAAATGATCTGATTTTTCAGTATCTTTAACAATAATTAATTTATGCTCGCCTGTCTGCTGTAATGTTTTTTCCAGTTCATCTATATTTTCTACCCTTTCAATCTCTGGAAATCCACCATTATAAATTCTGTATATATCCCTATAATTTATGGCAACAAATTCAGAATATTTATTATTAACTGCAATTATTAAAAATTTATTTGCATTATTTATTAGTGCATTAAACGGGTCATTATTTTCATCCCATGGAAGTTTAAGGTCATCATAGAAGCTATTACCATTCGGGGAGGAAACGTTTGAAATGCTAGCAGTATTGGTATTAATTGATATCTTAATTTCTAGATACACGTTAGAATTAAATGAACATCACCATATATACATATTGGCCTTATTTTAATTGTATTCAAATTTGGAATAAGAACATTAAAGGTATTAACTTTATTATTTATTATAAAATCATTGAGTGTGAATGTTTTTAATTTAATGTATGTGGGTGTAATTACTTGAAAATTGGGAATTATAATTTTATTTATTTTATTATTGCTTAATATTGCATCATTAAACTGAAAATTTTTTATATTAATGTTTATATAATTTTTAATATTTAAATATGGAATTTTTATATCCTTATAATTAGTATGTTTAATTAAATTATCACTAAAATTAACATATCTGCAATTAATTGAATCTATATTTAAAATATGTACATCAGGAACCTTAATCTGATCTTCTTTATTATATATTTTATTACTAGTATTTGTCCAAAATTTTTTATTTTCTTCATTTTTTTGATTATTATTTTGATTACCGGATTCATTATTTTTATTAATATTATTATATGCTTCACCTTTCTTATCATTCATAGGTTTATCACCCCATATAAGTTATTTCTAATATGTATGCTATTATAATCTTTATGTATAAGAATGCATCCGCTAAAGGCAAGCGGTGAAATAGACTTTAAAACTTCAGAAATATGCATGTTAGGAAAATCTAAGTTATAACTATCTATAAATCCATTGGAATCGACATTTAACCTTGTTTCACTTGTTTTTAAAACTTTTTTCGCATTATCATCAATTATTCCGTTTAATGAATTATAACTATTGCTTAAATATATCTCAAACTCAGATTTTATACCTTCAAACAAGTCACCTGAATTTTCATGCATAAAATTAGATAGTTTAAAAATATCACCAATTAATTTTAAAATATTATCTGATAATCCATCCTTCTGGGTAAATATAAATTCTATGTATTCAATATTTAAATTTATTATTGGCTTAATTTCAAGATCAAGAATTCCACTTAAACTATTTAAGTTATTTTTTAGACCTTTATATGCCTCAAAAGCATAATCTTTAGGGATGTTCGTTATTGATCTTAAAAACATTGAGTACCCATTATATGTTGGAAGAATTTTTAATGATGCATTGTAAAAATCTTTTATTAGTGCTAAAACATTATTTGGGTTATTAACAAGACCTAAATAGAAATTATCATTTAGATTTTCATCCATATAATTAAGATTAAATCCCTTTGAACTGGCCTTTGTAATTATTATGTTACAATCACTATCTATATTTTTTATTATATAAAACATGCTTATATACTTTTTATATGGATCGTCTATATCAAGGCCATTAATATCTGATGAAATTTTTATATTTTTCTGGATTTCAAAATTGCCGTTTGAATTTATATACCTGTTTATATCATTTTTTGTTAAACCAATGCCAAAATATTTTTTATAGAATTCAGATAAGCTATTTTGTAATACACCAGATTGATTAATTCCACCAAGCACCAATTTCTTAAGATTATCATTAATGGAAACAATGCTCTCACCAGATAATTCTCTTCTTAAATAATTACCATAAGAAACAAGTTTATAACTAATTTTTTTTAATGGCAATATATAATTATTAACAAAATCAATTAAATCTTCCTTACTGGCTTTACAGGTTATCATAATTATGTTATATAATTATTATATATAAAAAAATTTTGACTATTTTATATATAATAAAATTCCTGAAAAATTTAAAATTCTAATTTTTTGTGATTCATTAAATGATACAATATAATAATGATGGACATAATTTATAATACATATAAATAAGATTTGGTAAAATGAGATATATACACTTGTTAAAGTAATAAAAATGAAACTATATAATAGACTCTGGAAATAATAAAATTCTTTTAAATGACAAAACATTTTAATAGATAAAAAGATTAAATTTCAACAATGCTGAGACAGCATAAAAATATCAAATATAATACCAATAAATTATTAAAGATAAATAGGAAATTAGAAAGACTAAATTGTTATTATCACATAATATAGCATATAACTAAATATTTGTAAAATTAATAAAATTAAAATGCACAGGTTTGTTAAATAGGTAAGAAATAATAATAGGACAGAAAAATACAAATATAGAATAAAATATAAAAATAATTTAAATATAAAATAATTATACTATCATGATGCGTTTATATGAAATTCTGCTAAACAGTTAATAAAAGATATTCATAAAGCGAGATAAACGCATGGAATAATTCATTTCAGTTTGTTAAGAACAAGCTTCAGGTAAATAAATTATTTAACATATGGGTTATAATAGAATATGAACTCCCATACAGCGCAAAACGGATAGATGCAATACTTCTTGGCAGGGATCGCAATAACAAAAAAATATTGTAATATTGGAGTTAAAGCAGTGGTCAAAAGTTGAATTGTCAGCCATAGATGGAATCATGATGTAAATTGTTTGAAATCAAAGCTTACTCTTAATGATATTATTTCACGATTATATCATTTATTTCTAGTTTATGTCCTTTTCCATATTTTTCCATTAATTTTTGTGATAATCTCTTTATACTCTTACTATCAAAATTTGTTAATAAGTACCATCCGTTTAGAAGTTTTCTACACGTTAGGCCATGCCATTCATTACTTTGACTTATTAAATTATTTTTCCCTTTATTACCTACTTTAATTGGAAGATCGTTTTCATTTATATAACCATTATTGATGAGCCATTCAACGGTTTGATAAAGTACGTCAACATAATTATTAACTGATGTTAACGTTCTACCATCAATATTAATGTTTATTTTTCCATTACCTATATTTTGAGAAGTATTAATAGTAAGAGTTTCATTTTTTTGTTGGCCTATATGGATATATGAATGAACTTCACTAATTTTAGTTTCCTTATTTTTATTCTTGGAGACATAAATTAAAGGTTTTGCTAAAGCTAATGATTTCCTAACTATTTCTTCTATGGTGTCTCTTTCTATATTCCAAGATAAAATTTTTTTATGTTCCAGGTCTCCTTTAATATAAATATCATATATTTCCTATGAACTTCCATCAGATTTTATAAAATAACTCACACCTTGAGAGATGCAATAGGTAATATATTGCATCAAATTCTCAGATACGTAAAGTTTTTTAGCACCCAAGAACGCAATTTCTATTCCGTCTTTTTTTAACAAGTAATCTGGTCTTCCGGCATCGGTAGAATATTCTGGTATAACTTCATCAGGATCAGTAATATCCCAGCCCAATGCCTGCAGTAATGGATCTATCAAAGCATATCTGACTGATTCTTCGTTCCTGGAAAATAATTCCCTATATTTACTGATCTTTGTTCGCAGTTCTAAAATCAAATTGTATAATTTTTGAATATCTATATTCCCTTTTTCCATATTTTACACCTCATTAACACGATGCAATTAAATTCATATAAATTTAAATTTTAAATAGTGTATTTAATATTTTAATTTCTTAAACGTTAAATACAAAAACGTATATAAAAATATCATACAAATTAACAGCTTTAAATAAAATTTTAATTAAATATTTTATTGTTGTAATTTTCTTAATTTTTATGAAAACCCTGTAAAATTAGCAATTTTAAAATAATGCAGTATAACTAAATTCTACTTTTAAAAAATTTAATATTATTTTATTATTATAATATAATTATTAAGATTTAATTTATAATTATTTATTATATCTTATAATTATATAAATATATTTAATATTAAAATTATTTATATATAATACAGTATACTTTATTTTAATTTATTATATAATTAATAAATTATTTTATATTTATATATAATAATCATAATACACATAATATATACACTAATATAGCTATCTCATATTGTTAATTTAATGATTAATTTATCATATTAATAAAAATAAGGGCCTTAAATTGTTTATAAATTTATCATACATAATATGCATTACTGTATAAAATATATAATTTTATTCTTAATACCCTCAAATATTCCATGTATATAATCCATAAAACCATATTTTTCTAAAAAATATCCCAAATAATGCAGTATAACAAACGTTATACGGTGTTTTTGCTTAAATATTATTAAAAACCGGTTCAATGATATGAAAATTATTATAATATTAATATTTAAGGCTTAATAATTTGAAATTAAAATGTTAAGATGGCACTGTTTTACGCATTATTATCTCATTGGATACATCGTTATTTAAAGATGAAAACAAATTTGATTTAATGAACATGTATTAATTTAATAAATACTATCAATTTATTATATTTATATTATAACTATTATCTGTTTACAAATAAAATAATTAAATATCCTTAATAAATAATTAATATCTAATTATAATTTAAAATTAATTTAATTTATATATTTAAAAAGTTTAATATATTAAATATATAAATTAAATAGTTAAATTAAAATTATTAAATAATAAATATTAAATATATTTATAATTATTAATTACATAAAATAATATAAAATTTTTTGAAAGTAATTTTTACAAATTTTTGCTTAATAAGATCAGGACCAGGCCATACCTATAAAAGTTCAATTTATTAACCATTTTGCAGGACATTTTTCTCATTTTTTATGCAATCACTGGTAGAATTTATGAATATAATCTTGTTAGGACAAAAGGTAAGGTATCTGTAAGCCGTCAATTTTTTTCGGATTTCTCTCGCAGGAAGTAAATTCCCCTGATTTTTGTAACACTGCATTTATTTGGACAAAACCTAATTCACAAAGATGGATTGCTCAATTCATAATTATCAATACAAAGAGAGTATGATGAAAATAACTTATGCTTCAAGAAATCTGAAATGAAAAACATTAATCCTTTTGAAGGCCTTTTTCAACGATGAATTTTCTAACATCAGAAAAAGGATTCAGAAATATTTTTATTTAAGTACAGTATACAAATGGGAAGATGGTTAAGAGAAGAATGAAAATAATTTTAGAAGTCTTGCCAGGTGCAATTATATCGCTTCCCATTTCACTTTATTTGGCCTCGGCCGAGGTTAAGTACCACCCATATTGGCACAGCTTTATTATAGCGTTCCTCGGCTTTTGGTTCTTGATATTCGCTGGAGTCTGGTCATATTTCTACGCCTTGGCTTTTAGGGAAGCTTTGAGAAATAGAAAAACGTAGAGATGAAACAAGATGATTGATGATGTCTCCATCTTATTGTATCCATGTATTCCCACACCTTGAATTCATATGAATGCTTCAATGCAGTACGGATCTTGCGGTCCGATTTAAACAGGCTTATATTAAGATCGAAGGAGAAACCTTACGAAACCTTGGAGACAGGGATCTTTTAATACTTGCATCTCTGATAAAGAATCAGGATACAAACAAGGCGTATGCAGAGGTATCGAACAAATAATAACATTCTTCTACAGGGAATGAGCAAATCAGGATTCTTTTAAAGCGTAAACTATTTACAGAACCTTGGATTAATCACATTAATAAAGAAAAAGATTGGCAGATATTATACCATGGAGTCGCAAATATTATTATTGGATGAATCTATTGTATCTGTAGAACTAAGGAAGAGGTTATAACAATGATTAATGAGACTATTTTACGGGAAAAAATAAATGTATGCAATAATTGTAATATTAATTATATATTAGGTAGAATAGGAGATATAATAAATAATAATTTTATGAATCCCCAGGATATATTAATACATGATTACCTTATTGCAGCGCATAATTTATTTTTAACATGGGCTGGTAGATTTCCATCAGCTATAAATAATATTACACGAAACCAATTACAAAACATGCTAAGCGATTTTATTCTTGAGGCAAATAATAGTAGCTGGAATAATATGCAGAGAACAGATATGGCAGTTGCCCAAAATCCCAATCTTAGAAATGTACTTCAAGATTTGGTATATAATATCAACAATGGTTTGCCTAATATAAACGATGTTGTTAGAAGATTAAATAATATATGTAATCCATCTTTAAGAACTCATGTAAATGGTATGGGTGTTTTTTTGGCCACTGCAATTTTGTTTGCCAACGATAACAGGAACTTTATGGTGATAGACAATCCCGTGAGAATGTGTTTTGGATTAAATAATAATATTAGTCAAATAGCACAGTATAATAATATAATTATGGAATCACAAAGGCTGGGTACTAAAAATGATTAAAGGGTCAAATAAGAGAACAGAGTGGGTAGAAACAGTAAGAGATGCATTATTGAAACTTAGGTCTGATAGAAGTACTTTTTTACTTAAGCCTATTTCGCCGTTGCTTGATAATATAATAAACATTGATACCAATAAATTACTATTTCATTCAATATTGAAGAATGAAATTGAGAAGGTGAATATGCAAATAAAAGTACCGGAACAGATGAATATCTTATTCTCCAGTTTTTTTGTTTCGTATGAAAAAGCTGAACTTCTTACCATAGATCAGATTTACTATTCCCCAAATCTGATCAATAGGATTGGCAACACAAACATAATAGGTATAATAACGGCAGCTAAGATGATAGGAACAGACTTAAATAATCATAAAGTTGAGATCAAGGGCATAATTTTTAATCCAGGATGGTCAATTCCTGTGAATATCAACAATTTAAAAGGAAAGGACGTGCTTATTACATTGGGAAAATTTAACTTCATTTTATTTTATGATGCCAATAGCGAGTCGATAGTAATATCAGAATTATTATGAATTTCAATAGATATATATCATATTATTTTAGTATCAATAGTATCGATTATAGTGGCTATAGTAAATATTCTTACCTTGAGCAACTTCAAAGTTTTAGGAAATTTTACTTATATAATCCTTAGGTAAAAATAAAACTCTATGGGTTACTATGGAAAAAAACTTTATATTTCACACACGTATGTGTGTGAGTAGATGGGAAGTAAAAACATATCTATCTCTGATGAAGCGTATCTAAGGCTATCCAAACTAAAGTCTAGAAATGAAAGTTTTACAGATGTTATATATAGGCTTGCAAATAGGACAAATATTAATGAAATCTAACAAAGAGGCAATCGAAAAAGCAGAGGAAATTGAAAAGTCAGATGGACTATTGCGGTTACCTCCATTTCAATTTTTGAAGTGTTTGTTGGAATTGGCCTTAGCATAAAACAGGATCAGGAAAGGCATAAGATTTCTCGACTACTTAATGGTCTGTCAGTAATAAATTTTGATGAGGCAGTAGGCCTTGACGAATCGGTACTTGGCGAAGAGATACACCCAAAAGTTTTTGGAATCATCAGAAGGATTAAAGATAAGGATGAGAAAGTATTTGCAGAACTGGAAAGAGATATATTTGGAGGAGGTGAATTGTTTTACCAGCCGCTTAAGGATTTCTTAAAGAATAAAGGTGTTGAGGAACTAGAAAAAATGCCATACAGTGTATTTAGTGGATTGAAAAAAATAAATTATCTGGAATATTCTTTTATTACAAGTATGGAGAAGATTTCCATTTCTGGTATCTTTACGATCTGAACTCTGGCAAGATGCTTACAAGGAAGAGTGATATTTTAGATTACATAAAGTGCAATCGTAATGAGATGAGAGTAATTCCGGACTTCTTCGAACAAATTTATGATGCTAATAAACTTGTTCTTGAGAATATAGAGCAAACGTACAAGGAAATAGAGCTAAGCAACACACAGGATTCCCAACTTAAAGAGCTTAATAGATCCAGGAGCACTAAATTTATCAAAAAACTAATCGATGAAATCGAGTTGCAAATAAATGAACATCTGAACTATTATCCTAAGGACACATCCGTGGTGCAGATATGGGAACCAATCAAAGATAGACTTATATCATTACCACCAACAAAAAAGAGACTTCAAGAGCTTAGAAAGATATGGAGGGGATACAGTTAAAAGCATACTTTAAAAACTTGCCGATAAAACATTAGAACCTATGTATCTTGACTTGCACTCAAAGAGGATAAATTCAGTAAGTGTGTATATTGATATAAGTCATTTAATATATTCTAATATAAAGTATATTTATATATGTCTCTTTATATGTACATATCTATGGACATGTCTTGAATTTGTTATTTATATTTCTACTTTTTATATTTATCATGGATAGTTTAGAAAATTGGGACACAGCTAAATTGGATAAGGAGAGATATAAATGGATCCTATCTTTGGGGATGGCTGACTTTCTAGACGCTTTTTTGTTTGTTACTGCAGGTGTTGTAATAACGCTATTACTTATAGATTTTCCTCACATGTCTGTTGTTATTGAGGGCTTTATACCTTTTTCTCTTTCTTTTGGTGTTTTCTTTGGGGCTTTTTTTGGTGGAAGATGGGGTGATAAATTTGGTAGAAAAATAATTTTTATGTGGGATATGGCTTTGATGGCAGTGGCCGCATTAATAGATGGATTTAGTGTAAATCCAATTATGTTCATTCTTGTATTTTTTATTGCTGGAATAGCGTTAGGGGCTGATGTTCCAACGTCTTGGAGTATGATAGCAGAATTTTCACCAAAAAAAAGTAGAAATTTCGCTATTGCTATTCCATATACTATGTGGGTTCTGGCAATACCATTTGTATATACCGTTGATTTGGCTGTCACCGACCTCCATGCAGGCGTTTACAGTTTTAGGATTCTTATGTGGATAATAGCTGTGATAGCTTTCTTTGTATTCCTTACAAGAAGACAGGTAATTGAATCTCCACGCTGGCTCCTGATTAAGGGCCATGAAAATGAGTATACTAAACTGACAAAAACATATACTAAACAAAAAAATACAAAAGATGAAAATAAAGAAAATAATATAGAAACATTAACTTTTTCTAAGTTTTTAAAAAAAGGGAAATTTAAAAAATATTTTGTATTGATGATAATATTATATATCTCATGGGGTCTATATGCAAGTACATTTGGAACATTTACTATTTTTATTTTTCCTGGATTAGGAATAAAAACGCTTTTAGATATAACTATAGTAGAATGGGTACTGGAGATTATAGCCATATCATTTGAACTTTGGTGGTCACGCTATAATATTAAATACTCACGTAATATGGCGTTCACGCCTATATTTGCCGGAGCGGTTGTATTTGTCGTGGTTGTAGCTATTGCAAGTTTCTTGGTTAATCCAATTTTGGGATTTATAGGCCTAGTTGGATTTGGAACATTATCAACCATGGTTTCTCCAATAATACGCACATGGTCAGTTGAGATGTGGCCAACAGAAATTAGGACTACCGTACAAGGTCAAATTTGGTCTTATATGAGACTTGCAAGTGCTGTTTGGTTATTTGCTGGTCCAGCTTTATTGGCCACAGTAAAGGATACCGGATATTTATCTATAGTAATAGTTTTTGTGGTAATAGTACTTATTATTAGCACTATGCTGCCAAATACAAATGATAAGTCATTGGAAGAAGTAAGAAATATGTTAGAATTAGGCACTTGGAAGACTTAATAATATTATGTGCAAGTTCAGTGATGGCAAATATTAAACAAAAATATATTTATTTTATTAACACACAATCATAAAAAATAATAACTTAATCGATACCTTAGGATTTATATTGAATATAGCCTTTAGGTTTTTAATTAATAAATAGTATATGTCCTGCGAAGCATCGATAATATAAGTTCATAGATATAAATGCAAATATCCTAGATGAATTTAATGAATATGAAAGCAAGTTCGTAAGTGAATATAGGAGCTATTAATTTTGTTTTAATACCGTTAATAGCAGTAATTATTGCAAGGTTAAAAGTAAAAGAAAGCTATAGATTTAAAGATCTTTTATTGTCAATAGTGTAAGTGTCATTTCAAGATTAGATAGAGGGATTAAAAACACAACCCAAAAATTTATTTTCAAGTGTAATCATTTGTATGGTGATGGACTTTGATCTCTAAGAACTAAAATATTACCTCGTTATGAACCGGTCGTAACACAATAGCAGTTTTAGGGAAAAGGTTTGGAGTTATATGTCAGAACTAAAAATGAGCTCATTTATAGAAAGTGTTATATTGAATTAAAGTCTTCAATTAATATTGGGTGCAATGTAATGCAAGAGTCTACCATATGAACTGCCATGGAAAGAAACGATAGGAAGCTTGAATCATTGTTTGATCCCTTAAAAAATATATAAATCTAAGAGGGTCGTTTTGCTTAATGCGGAGGAAGAATATCAATATGCAATACATAACTTTAAGGAGAATACAGTAAAAAACATTAAATACGTTTCCGGACAAATTGTAAAGTTTAAAAAAGAGAAGGAAATAGATTCATTTAATATAGATAATGATAGTATAACGCAGGAAAAAACCAACAATCCACCAATCATAGGATATTCTAATTTCATTATTTTTGCCAAGTATATTCTTATAGAACAAAAAGGAAGAGCTTTAGGGCAAAGGCAGGTTCTTAATGTAATTGCGAAGATTTGCGAAGAGCCTATCAAAGCCGAAAAATTAGACATAGATTTTGTCTTGGATACAAAGGCGATGGATGAATTCCTTAATGCGCAGGAAAAAATTATACTAATTTGCTTTTCCAATATAATTCTTACCCTGACAATCCAGATCGAAACATTCAAAATTTTGAGGAAATTGTAAAAGATTCCAATAGCAAAAATGTGGAACTCTCTAACAGTTCTGATAGAGGCATAAATAAGGAATCAAGTATTGTAAAAGGAGGATTAAAGCTCGCTGAAATGCAGAAGCTTAAAGTGAAAATAGAAGGTGAGAGAGAAGGCGAGAAACAAGTATTTAATTCGTCTAAAGGGAGAAATAAGCAGAAAGAGAAGATTGTGGACGAAAAAGGAAACAGAGATGATACTGTTATGTCAAAATTAATTGAAAAGATTAAGGAGTTTTTATGATTATTTATTCTCTGCATCCTCCCAACTTTTCCTTAACTTATCACTCTTGCTGCCATTACAGCTATTTTCCTTAAAGCTTGCGTTATAAGAATAAAAGTGCCTAAAAAGCCATATATTATTGCAAAGAATGCCAACGCTTGAATTATTAAGTTATAAAAAATTAGCTCTATGAAGCCGAATAATGGTATCGATATAAATATCCAAAGCGAAGTTCAGGAAGTTTGGAATAATAGGTACTGATAGTTTTTAGAAGCTATTAGAGCAGAAAGATAGTTTTCATCCTGTATAGAGTAAATAATCGCATATATTGCCAAAACTAGATCTAAAAGGGCAACATCTAGACCAATAACAAATATTATCCCTGCCGAACTCATTGGCTGGAGTTTGTGGAAATAGATTATAGTTGCGATAATTACGATTGAAATATAAAAATCCCAAGATTCTTTAGAAAGGAATATTCCCTTGAAACCGCCATTTTGATGAAATAAATAAGCGAATGAATAATATCTCAAATCCTTGTTCTTGTCTTTCATGATCTCACTTATTATAATAAGTATTAGAAAATGATATTAAAAGAACCTGATTTTTTCGTTCAAAAGTTTAGAGATTATTTAATCTCAAGCTACCTCTTAAGCCCCCTAAATTCCAATCTGCAAGTGAGAATGATGTTCCATGAGCAAGCCATAAGTACTGAGAAGCAAGACGTGGTGAATTTGAGCCAAAGCACAGTAAACATATTATTAACAAGGGATTTTTATTGCGTAAAATTTCATGATTAAGAAACAAAGTCAATAGTTACCAATTTAAGTTTTGACTGGTCAAATAGTTCTATCAACATCTTCTTGAACGTCTCTTTTTCAGCAAGAAAATCTCCTAGATTGCTGATCATTGTTTTCCAGTCACCATTTTTCATATTTTCATACTAATTGAAAATTAAATTATTCTATAAATATTACTTGGTATGACTATATCTAAATATTGGAAAAATAATAAATTATTAGAATTATATAATTAGCTATTTTAATATAATAAATTTAGCTAAATCAATTTAATATAAAGTATTGATAAATATAAGAATGAAATAAAGATGATATTCAACTAAAGATATCTTTATAAATGCTCAGAATAATTTATACTATCATAATAGAATCAATAAACCTTGTGTATATTAATTCATAAAATAAAGAGGTGATTATTTCAGCAATGATTTCAATGAATAAGGAATTACATTTAGCACCAATACTTCAAAGATTATCTACGCTTAACAGCCCATTCTATAAAATCATATGGATAGAAATTTTTCATCATGCTTACATGATTCAATTCTTCTATTTCATTATTATCAAGTTCCCAGTTTAGAGAAGAAAGGTTATCTTTCAGCTGTTCCAGATTTCTTGCCCCAATTATTGGAGCAGTGATCCATTTATGTGATCTTACCCAGTTAATAGAAACCTGAGAAACAGTAACACCTCTTCTGTTTGCAATATCTTCTTCTTTTTTAATTATTTCCCATGTTCTATCATTATTATACCTTTCCCATGCCTCACCTGGGTCTATAGCACTAGACCTTTCCACTCTAGTGTTAGTACCTATTGGCTTAACATTTTGTTTGAATTTCCCTGTTAACCATCCTCCTCTGAGAGGACTCCATGAAATTACACCTAAGCCATTCTCTTCAACAACATCTTTAATTTCATATTCTATTCCTCTTTCTAAGAGGTTATATTGAGGTTGTATTGATATTATCTTTCTAAAGCCATACTTTTCAGAAATGTCTATAGCTTTTTGCAGTTGCCAACCTTTAAAATTACTAACCCCAATATAATTTACTAAACCCTTATCGACTAAATCAGATAGAGTATAAAGTGATTCTTCTAACGGAGTATACATATCCCAAGCATGGATTTGATATAAGTCTATATAATCGGTTTGCAATCTCTCAAGAGATTTCTTTAAAGAACTTCTAATATGTTTAGTGCTTATGCCAGCGTTGTTTGGTTGAGCCCCCATCGGAAACCTTACCTTAGTTGCTATAATAAAATCATCTCTATCTCTGGATTTAAGCCACTCGCCAACTATACTTTCTGAATTTCCATTGGAATAAACATTTGCTGTATCAATTGTATTTCCACCCTCGCTTTCAAATTTGTCTAATAAAGTAAAGCTAGTTTTTTTATCGCATTCATTTCCAAATGTCATAGCACCCATTACCAACTCACTAATTCTTATACCACTTTTTCCAAGAAATTTATATTTCATTTTTTTCACCTCTTAATTTTATTGTTATTTCATAATTGCCCGAACCAAATTCATATGTAATTTTATCTTGTTCATTTATAGTATTATTCAATAATTTACTATTATTTATTGATATTAGTTCTGCCACTTCTTTCTTATCTAATTCTAATCTACATTTGGAATTAACAGGCACATGGAGATGAATTTGTCTTTTTTTATTTTCTATGGTTTCTAATTTATAATGAATAGAGCCTATAGGCGAATTAAATGCAAATTTGATCATTTTAATTTCATTTATAAAATGTGGAGACAATTTAAATATTTTGAATCCTGGATTTTCTACATCAGGAACTATACCTACAAGTGTATCAAAGAACCAATTATCAACAGTGCCAAACATAATATGGTTGTGAGAATTCATACCACTCTCAGCCAAATTTTTTTCGGATTCATGTAAAGGTCCTCCAGTTAAGAACTCCCATCTTTCCCATAAAGTTGTGGCACCCTCTTTTAACATATACCCCCAGCCAGGGTAACTAGTTTGTGTAATTACTTTAAATGCAGTTTCAGAGTGACCAAAGGCCGATAAAACTTGAAGTAAATACCTAGTACCAAAAATTCCTGTGTTCAAATGATTACTACAATTAATTACAACATCATTTAATAAATAATTAAATATTTTATCTCTGATTTCTAATGGTGCCATATCAAAATATAGAGGTAAAATTTGAGAAGTTTGTGTTCCATAATCATGATTACCATAATATATAATATGTAATTTATCTGGTATACCATACCTTTGCCTATTTAGAAATGGTGGAAATGTTTCATCACGTTCTACCAAGAATTTATTATTAAAAGCATTTTTTATAGTTTTCATATCATTTTCATAATCATGGTAATCATTATTTCCCAATATTTTTGATATTTGAGACATAATACCCAAATCCTTAAAAAGGATTGACGTGGCATATAGCTCTCCCGGCGTATCTAAAGGCTTAACCATTTTAGGTGGACACCAATCACCATATTTATAAAATGTTAAAATGCCATTTTCAATTTTACTAAGAAGAAAATTAAGCCATTTCTTAACATATGGATAATACTCAGCTAATATGTTCTTGTCTCCATAGTATCTGTATACATCCCATAGTATTGAAATATACTCATCACCCCAACCTGGGTCTGCTGGATATAGGGGCCAAAAAGGAGGTACAACATCCGGTATTTCGCCACTATCCAGTTGGGAATCTTTTATATCGCTTAACCATTTTATATAGAAACCATACATATTGAAATTCATTATAGATTCCTCAGCTGTTAAGCTAGAATCGCCTAACCATCCCATCCTTTCATCTCTTTGTGGGCAATCTGTAGGAATTCCCATCAAATTGCTTACCTGTGACCATAAAACCATTTTATGTATTTGATTTAGTATATCGTTTTCCTTGTCAAATACAATACTACCAACAGGTTCTACATTACTATGTACAATTCTTCCCTCTATATTATCTAAGTTAAGTATTAAATTATCTCCAGAAATTTCTACATATCTAAAACCATGATACGTAAATCTAGGCTCATAAAATTCATTATCCCTACCTTTTGATATATAAATATCCTCATTTTTTGCAGTTCTATTTGGACCGGTATTAAGTGTATTATCGTTGTTTAGCAATTCTGCATACCTAAGTTTTACCTTGTCACCCTTGTTTAAATATCCCAATTTTATTTTAACCCATCCTGTAAAATTTTGACCAAAATCTACTATATATTTATTTTCACCTATATAGATAATAGATTTTGGCTTTATATTTCCAACTATTTCTATTGGTGGGAATAAAGCATCAGAAACAAGTTTTCCAAGTTTGGAATTAGAGTATTTGCAAAATGCCCATTTTGAATCGTCAAATCCTGGTGAATCCCAACCATATTGCTCTAACCGTGCGTCGTATATTTCTCCATTGTATATATCATCATATACTATTGGTCCTGTGGAAGTTTTCCATGATTCATCAGTACCAAAATGTACAGTCTCACCATCATTATATACTAATAGTATATCCATTATAACTTGGTGTTTACCGTCATATCCATATTCCGTCGTATACCTACTATTACCTATCATAACACCTACACAATTTAAGCCATTTCTAAGTTCACCTGCTACATCATAAGTAGAATATAGAATTTTTTTCCTATAATCTGTCCACTGAGGTGTTAACACTTTTGTTCCCACTTTTCTACCATTTACTCTTAACTCGTAATATCCAAGAGCACTTATATATATTCTGGCACTTTTAATAACTTTATTTATATTAAATTCCTTTCTGACCATTGAATCTACAAAAATCCATTTTCCTACCCACATTTCTTTTCCAACAAAAGCTGTTTCAAAAGAATATATATCGCTGAAAGAACTTTCATTTCCATGATTATCCCACCATTTCACTCTCCAATAATATTTAGTGAAACTTTTTAAAGGTGGACCGTTATAATATACAAAAGAATTTTTTTCCGATGCCACCTTTCCTGTGTCCCAAACATCTCCTACCTCTTTAATCAAATTAATTTCATTTTTAGATACAATTATTCTGTATGCAGTCTGGTAAGTATTATCTGTTTGCGAGGTAAGTACCCATGAAAAAAAAGGTTTTTCTATATCAATACCTAATGGTTCTTTCACAAAATTTGTTCTGCCCTTAATAGGTTTATTTATAATACTTTCCATAACTAGTTAATCATTAATTAAATATTAATTCTAATCCGTATATGTCCGGGAATGCTTTTATTAAAACATTTATAAACGGTTTCATTGATTATAAAGAAATATCAAATAGAAGAAAATATATGTCTCTGCAATTGTATTTCTATTTATAGTTCCATTGAATGCATTAATATCATATGCTAAATGTAAATGACTCGTCACTGTTTGATAATATCATAAAAAATATTGATAATAAAATGCTGTACTCGTCAATATTGGTATTTGATTTAGATTACTATAATTAAGGGAGATTTAAATTGCTTGCGGGGAAGAATATACCATTTGTTTCCAAAATAAAAAAAGAATACTGTATGCACTAAATCTGGAACGGCCAATGGCTATGAAATGATAAAAATGAATAATGGATTATATTTAAGGATAGTAAGGATGAATGTTGATGGAATAGAATATAAATATATTATAAATAGATCTTCTTAGTAGATATATTTACTATAACAATCTAAAGTTCTTTAAAATTGAATATACCAATACAAAGGAAACCAAAAGGCATTTTGATAAGATGTGATAAATGCGGTTATGAATGGTATTTTACAGGTTTAAAGAAAATTGCGAGATGTCCAGAGTGCAACGCCAGAGTAAAGGTAAATGAAAGCATAGTCAAAGATGAATAAACACCCTCAAATTTGCGTTTTAAGGGGCTTAAAATACAAAAAAGGTATATTACGCTCCATTTCAATGGCCTCCTGTGCAAGCCTCTCCCTGGAAACGAATTCTAATTTATATGTATGAAGTGCATTTAGTAATCCAACAAGGAATGTTGAGCTTGAATCCAGACCGATCCATTCATTAAACTATATCTCAATAACCTGAATTCCAAGCTTCTTGCATTTATTATACAGTATTTTGCCAAATGTGATTAGTGTTACCTTTCTTGAATGTTTATTCTATTATCCGGTCATTGAAATCTCTAAAACTAAGCCTGTTTTCAATCATGAACATGGTCACACTCTCAATTGTTTTCCGGAAAGCCAGGATATCGTAAAATATCCACCATGCAATAATTCATGGATCTTCCTTCTAACATTATCATTATCCATTCAGTATCTGGGAAGCACAAAACCAGGTTTAAAAATTGAAAGCGAATTTATTATTGGATCATCAGAACTGCCGATAAGCTCACCTGCCCTATTATGATGAATTCTCTATTGTATCATACACCAGAACATTTGTATATATTAAACACATCAATTGTTGTTCCCATACAGAACGTATCTCATCTGCTTCAAGCGATGAAAGATTCTCATTAATCTTGAAAGTGATTCCACTATTCTTCTTTCCTGTAGGTTTTATTTTGCTCCTGAGATGTTGATTGATGATCTTAGATATTCTTTGTGCTACTATATATATGAATTTATTATTTAATTTACATGGATATTTTAATAGTGCTTGGCTGCAGGTTGGATAAAAATTGCCATGGCGATGAAATAACAGAAAGGGCTAAGAGAGGTGCCATGCTATTGAAAGAGCATCCTGAGGCTGTTGCCATAGCCTCTGGAGGAATAACAAATATTAAATGCAGAAGTGAGGCCTCTTTTATAGCAGATGTAATAAATCATAGTATAGATAAAGATATTATCCTTGAGGAAAGGTCAACATCAACAATTGGGAATGCCTTTTACACAGGCATTCTTTTAAAGGAATATAAAATTAATGTGTCAAGGATCTACATTGTTACATCATGCTATCACGTAAAAAGGGCCTTAATGATATTTTCAAAATTCTTTAACGTTGAAATTTTAACTGAATGCATCGATTATAAAAGGGATGATGAGGATTTAAAATACGCCAGGGATTATAAAATACTTGAAGAAATTGGTGATTTAAATGATGAAAAAAGGATTTTAGAAAATTTTCTCCATTTTCTTTGATGTTTAATTATATATTTTTATTTCGTCTGCATCAATATTAAACCTGTTCAAATCAAATCTTTCAACGATGTCATTACCGGAGTATCCTTTTAAAAGCATGCTTCTTACCATTCTATTACCTGATGCACTATCAAAGTATTTGTCATAAAATTCAAAATCTTTGTAAACATCAATTATTTCTGATATCACTTCAAGGGCAAATCTAAATGGCCTGAACAGATCTCTATTATTTACATATATGTATATTCCAGAGCATTTCATACCAGAATACTTTGAAAAGGATGGTATAAATTTTACATCAATGACCTTTACGCCTGGAATCTTTAAATCATTTATTTTTTTACTTAATTTAACCCCATCAATCCATGGTGCGCCAAGGATCTGAAATGGTCTTGTTGTTCCACGCCCCTCTGATAGATTTGTGCCCTCGATTAAAACACTGCCTGGATAAACAATGGCGGTATCCAGATCAGGCATGTTTGGCGACGGCATGATCCATGGCTGGCCTGTTTCATCATGCCATAAACTCCTCCTCCAGTTTTTAACTTTAACTATGTTAAGGTTTGTTCTTTCTTTATTAATATATTTATTAAAGAACAGTGCGGCCTCGCCGATGGTTAATGAATGCCTCATGGGCAATGGCATCGCACCTATGAACGATTCAAGCCCACCATCAAGAATTGGCCCCTCCGGATTCAGGCCCGTTATCGGGTTTGGCCTGTCAAGAACTATAAATTCTGTACCATTATCATTTAATGACTCCATGGAGTATATCATCGTTGCAAGATATGTATATATCCTGCAGCCAACATCCTGAAGATCGTAAATAATAGCATCAAACTTTTCCATTATGCTTTTATCAGGATACTTTGATTTATCCCTTTTTGAATCCATTTCCCTCATGGAGCTGTCAATATCATTATTATCAACATTTCCAGGATTTTTGTAAAGGCTCTCAACGTAAACATTGAGATAATCATCAAAGTATGATTCAACAGGTATTCCGGCCTGAAGATCGCCAAAAAAACCATGCTCAGGGCTTAGCAGTGTTAAACTCCTGACATTATTTAATGATTTTATCACATCAAGTGACGAAACCAGTTCGCGATTCCTTGCCATATTATTTGTTATAATGCCCACATTTTTATCTTTTAATTTCCATGAGATGCTGTTTATCTGGTCTATGCCTGTTAATACCATGTTATATCATACCTTTTAAGGAAATAAGCTTATGCTTTTTTTAAATTATCTAAATGATACAATTAAATATATGGCATGTTATACCATATAATGATAGAGGAAATAAAGTTTAAAAGATTAAAAATTGGGATGAAAAAGCCCTTTGTAATCTCCCTTGGAAGCACAGATTACTATGATGGTTTCATTGTTGAGGTAACTGCTGATGGAATAACCGGCTACGGTGAGGCTGTGCCAACACCAATGATAACCGGGGATACCGCTGGATCAATAGAGTATGAGCTTTCGTACTTTTCAAAGAATTTGACAGGCATGGATGAAAACCCGGAGATGCTTAATGATTTTATGAAGAGAACCATGGTATCATCAAGGGCAAGCAGGAATGCAATTGACACGGCAATTTATGATATAATATCAAAAAGGGCGGGCATGCCCTTAAAGAGAATGCTTGGCGGTCATAAAAAGAGAATAATGACCTCATTCACCGTTGATCTTGTGGATTCAAAATCTGCATTAAAGGAGGCAGATGATCTTATTAATGATGGTGTTAAGGTTTTTAAGATAAAGCTTGGCTCTGGCATTGATAATGACGTTGACAGGGTTAAAACAGTCAGGGATGCCATTGGAAATGATAAAATAATATATGTTGATATGAACCAGGCATATAACTGCAAGCAGGCGCTAAGGCTTTCAAACATGATATCCAAATATGAAATAGAATTTATAGAGCAGCCTGTAAATGAATATGATTACACCGGGCTGAAATGTTTTAAGAAAGGATCATTTATTCCTGTAATGGTTGATGAATCTGTTAAAAACCCTGAGAATGCCGCATTTATTTTAAAGAATGAGCTTGCGGACATGGTGAATATAAAGCTTATGAAATCCGGTGGAATAACAGATGCAGTGAAGATCTCTGATATATGCGATGCATATAATATACCGGTCATGATAGGCTGCATGGTTGAGACAAAGGTATCAATATCCTATGGAATAGACCTTGCACTGGGCAGGAAGATAGTTAAATATGCTGATCTTGATGGCTTCAGCAGCCTAAACAATGATATAACAAAAAACTCTGTTATATTTAATGATGGATATATAACAAATCATGATATACCAGGTGCCGGATTCGAGCTTGCAGATCCAAAAGCACTTGGATTTTAATTTTTATATTAAATAAGTCCAAAGGCTCTTAGTATTGCAAGGTAAACGCTCTCGGGCTTTGTGCTGAAGCATGATATGTATCCTGTTCCCCCTGGCACATTATTAATATCGCAGTTTATCCCTGTTGATATATAAAAAGATCTTTTTTTAAATGTTAAATCTTTTAATTCATAATTTTTTATATGCAGATTCCTTCCTATGATTATAACCTGCCTGGCACTGCCATTGTAGTTTTCATAATCAAAGATATTGATCCTTTTTATTCTTTTTTTAAGCATTGAAATTACATTTTTATAATCTATCCTTCCGGTTTCAACAAGGGTTCTTGATATATTCGGCATAAATATTATGTCCGTTTCAATGTCCTTGCTTAGGTATTTTCCCCTAAATTTTTTCACGCACATATATGATATAAATGACATGCCCTTATCAGGCATTTTTATGTAATGATCCGGAACAAGATTTATTATTCTTTTATATGAATCGCGATTAATATCCTTAAACTTTATAAAATCCATGAGCTCAATTGACGTTTCAGGATCAACGCTTTCTATTATATCTGCATTTGATCTCATTGCTATTTCCCTTATTGAAAAATTCGATGACAATGCCTTCATATCAATTGAATCGGTAACGGAAACTCCCGTGAAATTTAGATCCCTTCTTAATATATCATTGATCCTTTTTGATAATGATGCGGGCACATCATCAATGGATGAATAAAGAACATGTGATAGCATTATTGATTTAACCCCGGAATTAATTGCAGATACAAATGGCATCATGGAAGTTTTTATTTCATTGATATTTCTGTTATCAACAGGCATTGTTAAATGCGAATCCTCAATAACGCCGCCGTGCCCGGGGAAATGCTTCGCGGTGGCTGCAACACCTGCAGATTGCAGTCCATTTATATACGATTTCCCGAGTTTTGATACCTTTTTTGAATTCTTACCAAATGACCTTTCAAGTATCACAGGATTTTTTGGTGATTCCAGAAGATCCAGTACAGGCGCATGGTTCCAGAGTATTCCAATGGATCTAAGCTCCGAGCCTGTAATAAGGCCTGCCATTCTTGAAATATCTGCCCTGTTTATAAATCCAAGGCAGTAATTGCTTGGAAGATAATCAATATCACTGATCCTTATGACGTTGCCGCCCTCCTGGTCTATTGAAAACACCGGCCTGTTTAACTTAAGATCGTTAATATAAAATTTATTTATCTTTGATATTAAACTGGCAAGTTCCCGTTTATTCGAGAAGTTTCCCCTCATTAATATTATGTGCATTGGTCTTAATTTTGAAAGAAATTTTTTTATGTTCTCGATATCATCTCCGGGAATTCCGGTCTCAATAAAATAACCATAATTCATTATTATGTAAATGCATTGATATATTAAACGTTACGTTAGTAAATTTTTAAACACAGTATTATGAAAAAGCCTTCTAAATCTTAGTATTGAATCATTTGACCTTGATGGATAGACCCTGTTTGTTAGCAGCACCGCAATTATTTTGTTTTTATAATCAATGCAAACTGATGTACCTGTAAAGCCAGTATGCCCTATTGTATAATAATCGGAATAATCACCCATGAAGTATGAGTACCCGAATGATTCTGAAACATGCCTTTTCCTTGGAAGCTTCACCATCCAGCCATTTGCGAATATTCCGCCAAGATATTCGTTCTGTGGTTTTACCATTAAATCAAATGTATTCCTTGAAATAATTTTATAGTTAATAAATGCATTAAAGTAGTTCAATATATCATTAACGTTGGAAAACAGGCCGGCATGACCGGCAACGCCGCCGAGGCCGTATGCCTTTTCATCATGGACTGTACCGTGGATTAAACCACGTGCGGCATCGACCTCTGTCGGTGCCGTCATTTCATGATTCGCCGGATTGAAAAACGTGTTTTTAAGTGATAACGGCCTGAAAAGTTCCTGTTCTGCTATTAAATCCAGGGGCTTTTCGTAAATGTTTTCCAGCACAAAGCCAAGGAGTATATAATTAATATCACTGTAAACCTCCTTTTTGTACATAACTGAATCCCTTGCAAGTATTGATATAATTCTTAGATAATCTGATTTTGATCTCCCATAGAGATGCAGCGGGAAATTACCAATGCCGCTGGTATGTGTAATTAGCGATCTTAGGGTAAGTCCTGAAATATTGTCAATATCCATGCCAAGTGATTTTAAATTGTCCTCGAGGGCTATCCTTCCGGCATCGAGAAGCTTCATAACAAGCATTGATGTTACCGCGACCTTGGTCACTGACGCAAGATCAAAGAGCATTTTATCGCAATTATAAATATTCAGTTCTGGTATGCCACCATGAAAACCGAGGTATTTTATTTCGCCATCTTTCATTATTCCTGCAGATATAAGCGTTGAAACCTCTGGTATTGAATTTATAATAAGATCATTTATTTGATCTGAAAAATCCTCCATTATTAAGAAAAAGTGATGATATATATAAATATAATTATCAAAGATAATATAAAATCTTTAAAATGATTAAAATTGCCATTGATCTTTTATTTATAATTTAATGGTATATTAAATATAAAAGCATTTAAAAATATTAAATAATTATTTATTCTTCCTGCCAATTATGTAAACTGCAACCATTGCAAGGAATAATGCCATGAAGACCACTGCAATTACAAGTATATATGTGTTCAGCGGATTCTCCTCAATTTTTGTATGAACAATGTTTTTTACCGTTGAATTTTCAGGTATTATAAAGAATGTGTAATTATAGACACTCTTTGATGTGCCGTTGTTTACATAAACATGTATGTAATCTATGCCTTCCCTTGAAAGATCCGGCACATTTATTGTTATCCTTAAAGAGCCCGATGAACCCGTGTTAAATGATTTTACGTTCAAGTATCCAGGGTCTGATGTGATATTTCCTGAAATGCCAGGTGCATATGGTCCTGCCATGCCATCAATTGTTGAGTTTATGTACATAGTATAGTTTTTGCCGGCCATTAATGCGTACTCTCCATTTAAATAGTATGAACCAGCGGCAAAAACATCAACAAAGTATGATATGAATGGCCCTGTGCTGTTTTTATAAAGGTACTGACCTGACATTATGTACGTTGCTGCCGTTGAATTGCTTCCTGTTGCCGAGATCTGGAACTCATCGAATGGTATATAATATCTTGACTGATAATTCATTATTGAATAGTTCTCAGGGTTGTAAATCTCAGGCGTGAAGACTGCTGTTGCATATCCTGTACTATTCGTTGTAACATTGATCTCCGGCATGCTTGATGATCCATAGATATTTGCAAACGTTGATGTGAAACCCTGCAGTACAAGAGAGTTCGGATTAAAGGCTGAGGAGTGCGCTCCAATGAATGTGCCGCGGTTTGCACCAAGGGCGTTCTGCGCTGTTAATGTTATTTTATAGTTTTTAAGCGGTTTTCCATCCATTGTTGCCATTAATGTTATGTTTAATCTTCCATTGTAATTCACGGTGTGCCTTGATATGATCTTTATTGAAACGCTGTTATTATTTGATATTAAAATAGGTATTTCAAATGGCTGGTATATTCCAAAGCCATTTCCGTTATATGATGATGTGACCTGGCCCAGGGTCATGTAGCCATACTCGCCCTGCATTGAAGAACCTGCGGCATAGTTTCCTATAAATATATATGTTTCATAGCCGGTATTTTTTGAGTCATTAAATGTTGAGTTTTCCCTGAGGCCAAAGTCTATGATGCCGTTGGCACCGGTTACACCGGATATTGACGACATGTTATAATTTTTAAGGCCATTGCTAAGTACATAATCTGATCCGAGGCCAAAGCCATCGATATCTGAAACGTATGATAATATCTGGTTTTTACCTGAAATTATATTTACCGCGCCTGCAAGGGTCTGAATTGTATATGAATATCCGGAAACCGGGCTTCCGGTCACAGGATTATATATCTCCAGGCTAATGTTTTCAATTGAATTCCTTGATAATGTACCATTATATGATAATATTTTATATGCGACCGGTACCGGTGAAACATCGATGTGCCCAAAGCCGATTGCCGGTATGTATTTATTTGATACTGCCGTGGCCGTAATATTTATTATTCCAGAGTAATCTTTTGTGTAGATAAGTGAGTTTGTCTCCGGTATCCTGAATTCAAATTTGTATATTCCTGATGAATTCGTGATTCCTGTTATTGATGATACATTTATTATGCCGCCGGATGGTATATCGCCAATATCTATTTTCACCCCTGAAACCGGAGCCCCAAAGACGTTTCTTACAGAAACAGTTGCATTTCCGTATTCACCATTGTAATAAATCCTTTTACCTGTTATGACGCTGACCTGTAATTTTGTTTCAAAACTGGTTTTTATTTTTATGGCACTTTTCTCATGCAGCGTTACAAAGTTCCAGAACCAGAATGATGAAAGGGGCAGGCTGTCCTTTGTTATTCCTGTGAATGTTCCGTTGTTTATCGGTATCGGATCAACGCCATATGTTATATCAACGTATGTTAATTCCTGCGCGCTTATGTACTGTATCATGTATGCTATCTTAAGCTGCTGCTGTATTGAAAAGACATGGTAAAGCCTTCCGGTTAAATTGTCCAGTATCTTTGTTATCTCTGTTCCATTATAATAAGCATTATCCCTTAATTCTGGACACAATGATGAATTAACCGGGCCATTATATGTTATTCCTGAAAATGGCCCTATGTAATAGCCTGCAGGTGCCTCTGAGAGATTATATGTCAGATCAAGGAAGCTTGTTGGGTTTCCGGATATTCCTGAAATACCAAGCTCAAGCGATTGATAATCGTAATCATTTGAGTTTGCTATGGCCGTTGCAAGTGCCTCCTGCTCCACGCTTGCCTGTATTCCCATGGCTCTCCAGTCCTTTGCTATGATCTCGGCACCCTCAACACCCAGTGGGTTCTGGCTGCTCACTATGGCCTGTATTACCATTTTCACAGGCTTTCCATGGTATTCAAGAACGTATTTTCCATTTGATGTTACATATTTAAGGCCCGGATGCCTGATCATTGTTTGATTTATTGTTTCCATGGCCCTTGATATGCTGAAATGATATACCGGCAAATCTGGTGCATGCCATGGAACATCGGATGATGGAACAACAGAGTTTCCAGGTGTATCAAAGCCCTCATCAACAACCGATGTTATATATGATTTCGGTATTGCATATTCAAGGGCCTCCCTGACACCTGTTATATTGAACGGCGCATTCGATGACCTTGGATTTATCTGGATAAAGCCAAAGCTTGTACCCTCCTTTGTGTAAACGTATGTGTTTGGTATGCTTTCTATCGTTGGAAGAAAGGTCTGCGGTGGTGATGGTATTATTGTATAAACGTCACCGGATCTTAATGCCGCAACCGCGGCAGAGTATGACGAGTAGCTTATACCCTCAATTGCATAGAGCCTTGGCATGTACTGGCTTAATGATTTTACAGATCCTGCAAAGTAATGCGTGTTCTGGTAAAGTTCCCAGTAGTTGTTCATGAGCAGTATGCCCCTGGGCATGCTATAGCCGCCGTTCATCATAAATGGGCCTGTGCCTATTAATCCTGGTGCATAGCCTGTTGCAGGGTTAAAGCCAAGATTCCAGAGATTGTATGATTGGGATGCCGGAAGATTTTTTGAATAATTCCATAATCCAGGTGTCGATGAATAATCATGATTAACCCATATATGGTATGGAAGCACCGGTGTGCCAAGTGTTACCTCAACGAAGGTTGATATTGGCTGTGTTAAATAATATTCAAGCGTCAGGTTATTTACCGGCACAATGTTTGCTATGTTGCAAAATGATCCTGAGAACGTTAATGATGAATCAAGTATCTTCCATGATAGTATAAAGTCTGCAGCCTGAACATAGTATGTTTTCATTGTTACAGGCTTCCATGGCTCGATACTTCCTGTTAATGTATCATAAAAGCTTTTGTACTGGTAATTGTATGTTTTCCCTGATGTTGAAACAAACGATGTGCTGTTGCTGAAAACGTATGTATCATTGCTGTTTGATTGCGTCCAGTCCGTCCACTGGACCCCTGGCCTTATATGAACGGTGTATATATATCTCACGGATTCATTTAATCCTGTTACAGGGTCAAAGGTCGTTATGTTTGAAACCGGCTCACCTGACCATGATGTTAAAAGCCATGGGCCAAGGGTTCCATTTGGGTATATCTGTATTCCGGTACTGTATATATTATTAAGAAAAAGAAAATCACATACAGTATTTGCAGAAAACTCGCTTATGTCAAGAACGCTGCCAACCTCTGCGAACTTATATGTCCCATTGCCTGCCAGATTAACTGATGAAACATATGGTTCTGCAGGATTAACATTATGTGGCTGAATGCCTGAAAAGGCCGTGGCAATCATAAAAAATACCACAAGGAATGCAAGCAAGGCCACACCTTTCTTAATCTTGCCTCTTACCATTTTTATATATAATTAGTTTTATTAATAAATTTTTGTATTAAGTTAATATTATTTTTATCAATTAAAATAATAATTTTTTATTATAAATGTATATAATAATTATTTTAATAATTTAAATATCATTTTTAATAAATTTTATTTTTATTTAAAAACTAAATAAAATTTTTAAAACATTTTTATACATTTAAATAATATTTCATGTTATTATTATCATGTAAATTATTTATAAATTAACAACAAAATTAATAAGATGATTAATTATTTATTTTTATGTATTATGCAACGATTATATCCCCGGTTGCCGATGTCAGATCTGAGCCAAGATTTGAATCTGAGCGTGAATCGCAGCTCATCTTTGGTGAATCTGTTAAAATTACTGGATATTACAATGATTATGCAGGGGTAATATGCAATGACGGTGTTCATGGCTTTATAAAAAAAACACAGCTCGGCGAATATAAAGTTAAAAGGTACAAAACCAGCAGGCATCTAATGCTAAAAAAAATCAAGATGCCATTCTCGGCATACATAGACGATGATGATATATCGAATTATAATATACCAGAGGATTCAATAGAGCCGGTTAATAAAAAAAGGGAGCCATTTGAGATGGCAATGGATTTTTTAACAGTGCCATATCTCTGGGGTGGCACATCATCCTTTGGCTTTGACTGCTCCGGATTTACACAGAGGCTGTTTAGATATAATAATATTGAAATACCCAGGAACAGTGAACAGCAGCGTGAGTTCTCAGCCATGGTCAACGGACTTGATGAGGCAAGACCAAACGATCTTGTGTTTTTTAAGGGCCATGTTGGATTATACATTGGCGATATGAAGATTGTTCATGCAAACGGCCACTATGGCGGTGTTACTGTAACAGATCTGTCTGATGGAAGCGAATACTCAAGGTATTTAATATCAATAATGCTTAAGATAGGAAGAATCAAAGCAAATGTCCGGGTATAAATGTATTGTTTATTATATCACGTATATCATCACGTTTTTTAATTAAATGAACGTTATCATCTGATATTAAAACCTCTGCAGCCCTTGAAAGGCTGTTGTAATTGCTGCTCATTGAGGATACATAGGCACCTGCATTCATTATGCCAAGGATATCACCAGGTTCAAGCCCTGGAAGTTTAACGTTTAGCCCTGTAAAATCGGTGTTTTCACAGATCTGCCCTGTTATATCATAGTTGAATAGCTTATCATCATTCTTGTTAATGCATATTATTTCATGCACTGCACCGTAGAGTGCAGGCCTTATTAATATGTTCATCCCAAGATCTGTTCCTGCAATTGATCTTCCATAATTCTTTAAATCAGTCACGGTTGCAAGCGCTATGCCTGCATCTGCAACGAGATACCTCCCGGGCTCGATTATTATTTCGGCATCAGGGTTTGAATCCATTATGCCATCAAGGGCCATGGCAATGAGCCTGGCCGTTTCATTTATGTCGAGCGCCGCCTCATTTTTATATGGAACGCCGAAACCGCCACCAATGTCTATAAAATCAAAGGATATGCCAAGCTCATTATTTATCGTTTTTATAATACCGGCAAAGATTCCTGACAGTTCATAAAAGTATCCAGGATCAAGATTATTTGAGCCTGCCATCATATGTATTCCAAACTTCTTAACACCGGCATTTAATGCAGTTCTGTAGCCATTTAATGCCTCGTTCATTGGAATTCCAAACTTTGATGATGGACCAGCAGTTTTTATACCTGTAAATTCACCGTTTCCGTATCCAGGGTTTATCCTGAATGATATTATATCCGGCAGCTCATTTTTTAAAATGTTCATCTGGTTAACATCATCAAAGTTTATTTTTATGTTCATTTCAAGTGCGCGCTTTAAATCATTATATGATAGATTATTTCCGGTCATTATTATATTATCCGGTGATATTCCGGAATACATTGCTATCTCTGCCTCGTTTGGATTTGCGGCGTCAGCACCTGCACCAAGCCTGCGGAGAATTGATATTACCGCGGGGTTTGAATTTGCCTTTAAGGCATAATGTACCTTAAAATGCCTAAAATGTTTTGAAAATGCACTTTTTATTTTAAGATAATTATTATTTATTCTCTTCTCGGAAAGCACAATCAATGGTGTTCCAAATTGATGTGCAAGGCTTTTTAATTCCACATCATCCAGAAAAAGCGAGTTGCCTTTGTACTGAAAGTTCTCTATCATATTATATTAATGGAGATTAGCTTAAAAATTTAACTGAATTATATAATATTTATTTTATTAAGAATCTCAAGAAGCGTTTCATCAACAATTCTTTCAGAATAAACATCAAATGCGTTGTTAACAATTATACTGAATGATACATCATGATCGTATATATATCCGGAAAGCGATGATACACCATCAAGTGACCCTGTTTTCGCGGTTATTTTTATATCATGGAGATTTAAAAGCCTGTTCCTAAGTGTGCCATGGCCTGGTGCCGGCATTAGGTCTGCAAGATCCCTGTTTATAAGTGATGCCAGGATATACGTTGATATAAGGTTCTTTCTTGAAAGCCCTGAACCATCGCTTACATGAAATCTCCTTCCAGGGAATTTTTCATTGAGGAATTCACTGTATATTCTGCATGATTTCTCCCATGTTCCCTGGGTTCCGGTTAATATATATGATATGTACTTTGATATATGCTCCGCTGCCAGGTTGCATGATACATAAAGCATGTGCCCAAGCAGGCTTTTTATATTATCCCTGTATAATATAAAGGATTCGCCATGCACCGGCGATATTGTATATGTAACACCAAGATCGTATGACATCTCAAGCAGCGGGTTCATTAATGGCCTTCCAAGATGTGGTTCATCACAGCCCTCATTGTAAATATAAGGAAGTATCTTTGGCTGAAAGCAGTACTCTGAATTTCCATATGTCCAGTCATTATTATAAAAGTTATAATCAATATACGCATCAGAAAATACTATTCTTTTTATTTTTCCTGATTTGCCTGCTAGTTCAAGGAATTTTTCACGGGTCATTCTTGTTGACGGGGCACCGGATATTACAAGGTTTCCATTCTCATTTTTAAAAAAGGTTTTAAAATCTTTAATATACCTCATTGCCAGAATTGCTGTTACAATCTTCATATTTGATGCCGGCATTAGCGGCAGATCCATGTTAAATGATCTTAAAACACGGCCTGATTTAATGAAGCAGTACGATAAAATATAATCCATGGATGTAATATAATATTGCTAAATTAAACTTATTGATAATATAAATTATTTTTTATTCATTGATCTTATAATATCTATAGATCTTGATATATCATAGTCTGTTCTTTCAAGAATATTAACGGCATCATCATGTTTTAGGTTGAACTGATGCATAAGTATATTTACAGCCCTGGACCTGAGCTTTTGATTGTACCATGACTCCATGCTTGACATCGTATTTTTATATGTTCTCCCAAGCTTTACTGCAATGCTTGTTGAAATAATGTTAAGCGCCATCTTCTGGGCCGTTCCGGCCTTCATCCTTGTTGATCCCTGAATTACCTCTGCACCCGTGATTAGCTCTATGCATATATTTGAAAATTTCTTTATTTCCCTGTTCTCATTGCATGTAATCCCGGCGGTAAGGCATCCAAGATTCATGGAAAATTTTAATGCAGATATTACAAATGGTGTGGTTCCAGATGCCGATATGCCTATTACAACGTCATTTTTATTTATGTTAATTGATTTTAGATCCTTTACAGCAGCATCCTGATCATCCTCAGAGTTTTCAACAGATTCTGCAAGCGCCCTTTCGCCCCCGGCAATGATATAATCAAATGACTCCCTTCCAAGGTTATACGTTGGCTTTAATTCAACAACGTCCTGTGCGGCTATTCTACCGCTTGTGCCTGCTCCAATATATATGACACGCCCGCCGTTTCTTATTGCATTGCATGAAACCTCGGCAAGTCTTGAAATGTTTTCAATCTGCCTGCCAACAGCCTCGTATGCACTTATATCGCTTAAATGTATAAATTCAGCAATTCTTTGAAAATCCCATGTGTCGATGTCAACTGTGTTTAAATTTATATCCTCAGTATCATTCATAATACATATATAATAATGTTTATATTAAAAATTTCATTTTAACGGATTTCCATTTATTATTGTATTTACAATATCAATATTTTCATTGACAATGTTTATATCTGCAATCATTCCGGGCCATATCATTCCATAATTCTCCATGCCGAGGAGCCTGGCCGCATTTCCGGAGAGCATTTCCGCCAGTTCATCTATGTTGATGCCATGTTCATAAAGATTTTTAAATGCACGTTCCATGGTTAAGACGCTGCCTGCTATTGTTTCTGTTCCTGAGATCCATGCAACGCCATCCTTTATATCTATGCCAAGGCCGCCAAGGGTTCCTGAATATTTGTCTGTACCGCCTATTGAAAGCGAGTCCGTTATTGCTATTATTCTTTTCGGGCCCCTGATTTTCAGCATTATATTTATCGATTCCCATGATACATGATGCATATCAGGAATGACCTCAAGGAACACATCGGATAAAAGGCCGGCGTCTATCATGCCAGGCGCCCTGTGGTTAAAAGCCGTCATGGCATTATAAAAATGCGTCATTAACATTGCACCTGAGTTAATTGCCATTGATGCCCTATTAAAATCAGCATTTGAATGGCCAATTGAAACAATTGTTCCTGAACTATTAAACATTGATAGTGCCTCCTGGAAATTATCCAGCTCCGGGGCGATATCAATGATCTTTAATGTATTATTCGACGCATTTAAAATACTTAAAATTTCATTTTTATCTATTTTTCTTATAAAATCAGGGTTATGTGCACCCCTCTTTTTTACATTTATATATGGACCCTCACTTCTGGCACCGATTATCCTTGCCTCGTTAACGTCCTGTGATGACATTGCATATCCAATCTTTTTAATGAATTTAATTATATCATCCACAGGAGAGGAGACGCATGCCGGTATGAATGATGTGACACCATGCATTGCAAGCATCGAGGCCCATTTATGTATATCAGAATAACTGGATTCCATGGCGTCTATACCGTAGTATCCATGTGTATGTATATCTATAAATCCGGGCATTGCAATGTATGCATTAAGCCTGTCCTTTAATAAATAATCCGGATGCCTGGTTATGCTTTTTATCATGCTGCCAGATATATTTATGTAATAATCATTATAGATGCCATCAGGCGTTGGTATAATACCTGCAAGGAGGCTGTAATTCATTCTTTGTAATTAGTTTATATATAATAAACTTTTTAATGAATTTATTATTATAGAAATAAATATATATACATAAAATATGGCCCATAATGTATAACCTTGAAGATGAGATTAAAAGTCAATACAAAACAATGCCAGAGTCATATAAAAGGACGGTTTCAAAATGCATTGATGTGAAAAATTTAATGGGTTCAGAAAAAAACATCTTTATAATTGGAAGCGGGAGCAGCCATAACTCATCAATATTTTTATCAATGCTATTGGATCTTGCAGGCATAATTACAAAACCGTTGCAGGCATCGCTTTTTAATGAAATGATTGATAAATCAAATTATAGAGATGGTTTAATTATTGCGTTCAGCCAGTCCGGTGAGAGCAGGGATGTAATAAATGCGGCTGTCTCGGCACGAAAAAAAGATTTTAAAATAATATCAATTACAAATGGAATTAATAACAGCCTGTCCCGCATCTCTGATATAAATATATCATACAGTGCCGGTGCCGAGCTGGCAGTTACGGCAACAAAGAGCTTTACAGGATCGATGATGGCCGCATTTGGCATTTATTCATGCATTATTGATGATATTATTAATATTGATGGTATTTCAGGCGATATTATAAATATAATGGAAAAAGCCTTTAAAACAAATTATGATTATGATTTTAAAAGAGCCGTGTTTCTTGGCTCCGGGCTTTTCACCGTGGACGCACTTGAGGGTGCACTCAAGCTACGTGAAACCGCGGGCATTGATTCAGAGGGTTTTCCGGCCATGGAGTATGAGCATGGCTACATGGAAACAATAGATAATGATACATTGATAGTATCCATTGGTATTAAACCACCGGAAAAAATAAAAAAGTACACGTCGAGATTCATTGTAATTGATCCTGGTTTAATGACCGGCCTAAATGACGAGATTATGCGTGCCATTACATGTATTATCCCGCTTCAGGTGCTGGCATTAAAGGCTGCACTGGCAAGGGGCATTGACCCGGATCATCCTCAAAAGCTTAGCAAGGTGGTTAAATGAGGGTAATCTCCATTGATGGCGGTGCCACAAAGACCCTTGCCGTTTTATACGATACATTAAAAGAGGAGGTTCTTGGTATTGGCGTTGCAGGTCCATCAAACTTTTTTTCCGTAAGCACTGAAACCGCAATGGATAATATTAATAAAGCCATGAAAATGGCATTATCGAATATAAATGAATATGAAATAATTATGGGCCTTGCAGGCTTCGGCGATTCAGAAAGGGCAAACAGTATCGGATTAAATATATCAAAATCCATTTCACATGGACATAAATTTTTTATTGAAAACGATGGTGTTTTTGCATACAGACTTGCAAATCTATTCAATGACGGTGCAATATTTGCGCCAGGAACCGGAAGCATAGGAATTTATCAAAAAAACGGCGGTATCAAAAGAATTGGTGGCTGGGGCTGGTTTGCAGGAGATGAGGGTTCCGCATCATGGATTGCAAGAAGGGCATTAACAATTGCCGAGGAGCAGTATGATAAATTAATAGACGGCGATTCCCTGGTAAAATTAACAGAGGAATATTATAAAAATGAATTCAGACAGGCAATAAATAATCTCGAAATTGAGCATCCTAAAAGAAGGGTTGCACTTATGGCGCCAGGAGTTTCAAAATTGGCTTACAGTGGAGACAGCATTGCTGTTAATATAATTAATGAGGCTGCAGATTACGATGCAAGAATTTTAAATGTTATGTCAAAATTCTTTGACCATGAAATTCCAGTTGCACTTGTTGGCGGGACTGTTCTGGCAGGTGATATGCTTAAAAATGGGGTTATTAAAAATACAATATTAAAAAATATTTCATTTTTCTATGGCTACCATGTTGCGGTGGGAGGTCTAATATTATACATGAATAAAAATAATATTAATTTTGATTATAAATTAAGGGATAAAATAATAAAAGATATAGATGATAAAATAAATGAAATCGATCATAGAATACTATATGAAAATCTGGGCGTTGATTTTATTTAATCTTAATATTTTTAGTTATAAATATGACTAATTATAATAAATAATGTAGAGAATATATAAATAAAATAGAATATTTATTGAATATTAAAAATATCCATTTAATAATTTATATAAAATAATTTAAGCAATGAAGTAGGATGATATAAGATATTATTAATAATATGATCTTAGAGCAACCCAATATTTGAAGATTCTTAATTTAATTATCGTAACATTAATAATAAATTATTTCGTATGCTTATATGTATAGAAAAATTTATATATTAATTTTCAATAGTGGCTATTTATTATGAGAGTTAGGATAGTATTTGAATTCAAAGGCGAGCTTAAATTACCAATATGGTACAATAATTTAATTCAGGCAATGATATATTCTAATATATCTGATCAGGAAAAAAGAGATAAACTTCATGAGTTTGGTTATCTTGTAGGACCCAAGAAAATCAAGCTTATGACATTTTCAAAATTGTTTGGCAAGTACAGAATAGAAAATAAATCAATAATTTTTAACTCTCCTGTTTATTTCATTTTTTCCTCTTATGATGATGACCTTGTTTCCGATATAGCTTATAATTTTCTATCCAATCAGAAATTATATCTAAATGGAACCAAGATTATAGTTAAAGACCTCATTCCATCATTTTTTGATTATAATATATATAAAAATAGAAAACATTACATAATAGAAATGCTTTCTCCAATAACAGTTTACACAACACTAAAAAATAAAAAGAAAATTTTTTTTGAGCCATGGTCAAATGATTTTGAAAATGCAGTAAGAAAAAATATAGCGACAAAATTAAAAGCTATAAATAAGTACAGCGATGATTTCACATTTAACATATCATATAATAATATGAAGAACCAAAAAGATGAAAAGATTATCTATTTTAAAGACACACTTATAAAAGCATATAATGGCATATACACAATAAGAACTGAGCCAGAAATAATGAAATTATTGTTCTATTCTGGTATTGGCTCAAAAAATTCTGAGGGATTTGGCTGTTTCAAAATTTTGGGTGATAAAAATTGATAAGTGCACTTGAGGGATTGGGAGGATTGTTAACTTCGGACGCACTGTCAAATAAAATACAAAAAATAGATTTAAAAAAGAATGGATCTTATCTTTGCATAATCAACTTCTTTACATCCAAGAATATAATAACTTTAAAATTTAATGAGATAACAGATGACAGCGCGGAACTGGTTGCCAAGGAATACCTATGGATTGGAAATATAAAAGGAAATAAACCACAATGGCATTTAACCACAGATAACATTTATTATGCATTTAATTCAATTCCAAATTTTTATAATTATCTAAAAAGTAAAAATTATCGTGGTTCTCTTATAAACAAGATAGAATCAATTATTAATAAATATTATAAAGATAACAGCACATACTTTGATATAATTATATATCCTGGAGAAATAAAATTTACTAGAATAAAAATAATTTATAACAAGAAGGAAAAGAATAACAGCACCCAGTATAAAAACAATGTTCTTTTAGAATTGATACCGTATCCATATATTTATTATAGTATAGATGATCTAATAAAATATACAGGAGAATTAAACGGATATCTAAAAAATATTTCACTTTTTACAATTGGAATTGATGACGAAATAATTGCAAAGAATGATGAATATAAAGATATTTTAAAATCCTCTATGACACCTGAAAATGAAAATTATGAGGATGGAACTTGTTCAGTATGTGGTCAAAGTAATAAAAAAGTTACCGCTGATACAAGCAAATTTAGATTTAAGTATTATAATACAAATAAGATATCATTTTCATCAAAACTGTTAAAAGATTTTTCAAAAAATTTTGTCATATGCTCAGACTGCTATCAAAAGATAATAAATGCTGAAAACTACCTGCTCAATAATTTAAGTACCAATCTTGGGGACTGGAGCATTTTAATAATTCCAGAGGAAACTGTATTTCATGGAAAAATAGAACCTGAAAAGGTTTTTAAGATTACAGATTCAATTATAAATTCAAAGGCAGAGTCTCTTGCAAAATTGGAAATTTTAACAGATGATGGTTATATAATAGATATTATGTTTTATGAGATGGCCAGGAGCTTTTTTAAAGTTATAGACATAATAACAGAAATACCTGAATCAAGGGTACTAAATATGATAAATAATATTAATTCAACATATCTTGAGTTCAAAAATATGTTTTCATTCTTTAATTATAATTTGAATATTAATGGTTTTTATAAAACATTAGCAAAAAATAGACAATATAAGGAAGCTTTGACATTTATAATAAGTCTATTTAAACTAAAAAACATAAAATTAAACAAATTATTATCCATATATATGGATTCAATTTCTCAGTATTATTATGAAAATGGTAGACTAGATACAAATTATATAATAGCTTTAAATGCATATTTAAAATTTTTAGCAAAAATGAATGTTATAAATGAATTTAAATTTGAAAATCTTTACAATGGAGGTAAGAGCAAAATGAAAGAGGATAATTTTATCAGGGAGATGGGATACTCAAAGGAACAGGAGTGTTTGTTCTGGATTGGTTATGCCATTAAGAAGATAGGAAGCATACAGTACGCAAATGGTATAAAAAGCAACCCAATGCTTGAAAAGATAAATTACCAGGGTATGAATCTTAACTCATTGGAAAAGTTATTAATACAAATAGATGAAAAAATAAAACAGTATGGAATATATTCAAAAGATTTTGGATATGCTCTTTTTATGGCACATTCAATATTATCAAAATATATTTCTGATAAGAATAAATGGCCAATAGACGATGTATCAAATGTATTTTTAATAATGACAGGCTACAGTGTTGCAGATAAGTTAGAAGATGAAAACAATGAAGATGAGGAGGATGATAATAATGAGTGATATAAAAGATGGAGAAATATTGTTTTTATATGAAGGAAAGCTAACAAACCCAAATGGAGACATAGATGATGAGAACAGACCCAGAATGGATTATGAAACTTCCACAAATCTTGTTTCAGATGTTCGTTTAAAAAGATATATCAGAGATTACCTACTTGAAAACGATAATAATATCTTTATAAATCATGGTAATGTTCAAACCGCCACTGAGAGGTTAAATGATGCTTTGGAGAATAAAGCAAATGAAGATACAGATTTAAAGAAATTTGTAACTGATAAGTTTATTGATATAAGATTGTTTGGAGCCATGATACCAATATCGCAAAAAAATGAAAATAAAAAAAGGTCTGATGGTGATTCAATAAGAATAGTTGGGCCCGTACAGTTTTCTTGGGGATACTCATTAAACAGGGTTGAACTTTTGAACTCATACTCAATAACAGGTGGCTTTGCCAGCTCCACTGGCAATAAAATGAATTCTATCGGAAAGGATTATAGATTATATTATTCATTAATTGGATTTTATGGTGTTATAAGTTCAAAAAGGGCAAAGAAAGCAAATCTTGGCCCAGATGATATTAAAAAGTTTGATGAGGCAATGATAAATGCAATACCATCTCAGGCTTCGAGGAGCAAGATTAACCAGATGCCTGTTCTTTACATAAGAACAGAATCTAATGGAAAATACATAGGCGATCTTAGAGATTATATAAAACTTAATATCAAAAAGGAGCCTATCAGGAATATAAATGATTATTCAATTAGTTTGAAACAACTTATAAGCGTAATTTCTGAAAATGAAATATCAATAGCACAATGCTGGATACACAAAAACCTAAACATAGAAGATATGGAAGATTTAACGAATTGTAAAAAATGATAAACATGAAAATGATGGTTTTTGATCTGCAGGCAAAATTTGCAAGCTTCAAAAAATTTTATACTAATTCTTCTTCACTGACGTATTTATTTCCACCAAGAACCGTGATTTCAGGTATTATAGGTGCCATTCTTGGATTTGATTTTGATTCTTATTATGAAGATATGAATTTTAAGAATTCATTGATATCGGTTTCTGTAAAATCAAAGATAAGAACTTACATGACTAATTTAAATTACATGAAAATAATTGATTACTCATTTTTTAATAACATTATGGAATCAAAGGGATACGATTATACTCAAATACCATTTGAATTACTTATCCCGGAGGATTTTTCAAAGAATATAGTTTATAGAATATATTTTTCATCAAAAGATGAAACGATATTAGAACTTAAGGAAAAAATAAAAAATAAAAATCCATATTATCCTGTTTCTCTTGGTTATGCCAACATGCTTGCCACGGTAAGATTTGTTGCGGAATCTGAGGTTGAGATATTTTCCATAGATGACTTTATAGAGGTTGTGTCACCTACCCCGTTGAAATACATTAATTGTGTAAAGATTGAAGAAGGCATTCATATACAAAAGGATATAATACCAATTTACTTTGATAAAGAGAGGAGACCAAGAACTGAGACCTATATTTTTGAGCACGGTGGTAAAAATTATAAAATAAAAACAGATAGAAAAATAATAAAAGTAAAATATAATAATAATGAAGAAAATATGGTTTTACCAGAGGTTGCAGAAAATGAATTTCTATTCTCATAAATGGTGTGAAGATGGAAACATAAAATTCAGATTTCTGCATGATCATCTTATAGAGGTTGGCAGGAATTCATATAAATCAATTAAGTGCATTTACCTAAATAAGAATGATGAATATTTAAAAAAATCAGCATTTATTGTTGGTTGTCTGCATGATTTTGGAAAATACACGGAATTTTTTCAGGATTATCTATTATATAATAAAAAGCAAAAATACAAATCACATGCCTTTATTTCAGCATTATATGCTGCATACTGTGCCAAACAAAATAATTTTCCTGATGAGTATGTTCTTTACATTTACCTAGCAGTTAAACACCACCACGGTAATCTTTGTAATCTTGATTCTGATATTGGGATTCCTCAATTACAGCAGAATATATCTTATGATATTGAAGTATTAAAAAAGCAGTGTGACAACATTAAAAAAAATATTCATGAAATAGAGAAGGATTTTAAATGTGTTGCAGATTTTTCATTTAAAGAAACTGGTATAAAGTTGGATTATATTGATTCATTTATATCGCATCATGAAGATATATTTAATTACCTTGTTAAAATATATAAAAATATAAAATATACATCAAATTCATATATAAATATAGAATTTACAGATTTTTTATTAATTTATTCAGCATTAATAGATAATGATAAAAGAAATGCAGCATCATTAGATGTTAATGACAGAAAGTATAATATAAAAGAGGAATTAATAGAGAATTATAAGAAATCAAGATTCACAACAAAGTATAAAATAAATAATATGAGAGATGAATTATATAAAACTGTGAAACATAATATGCAAAATGCAGATTTGTCAAATCATTTTTATACCATAACATCACCAACCGGTTCTGGTAAAACTCTTGCAGGAATAGCTGCTGCATTAATCTTAAGGGATAAACTAAAAGACAGCGTTAAAAAATTATATAGAATAATATATGCTCTCCCGTTTACAACCATTGTAGATCAGAATTATGAAGTTATGAGATCTGTTTTAAGTGGTTTGAAAGATTTTGAAGAAAACGACGAAAGATATATAATTAAACATCATCATTTAAGTTTATCAACCCAAAAGATTGCTGGAGAGGAACTTCCAGTAGATCAAAGCCTGATGTTAACTGAGGATTGGGATAGTGAAATTATATTCACAACTTTTGTGCAGTTATTTGAATCTTTGGCAGGCTTTAAAAATAGAAATCTAAAAAAATATTTTAGAATCGCTAATTCCATAATAATCCTTGATGAAATCCAGAGTATAAGCATTGAGAATTGGGAAAATATAAAATTCTTATTGAAGTTGTATGCAGAAAAATTTGATATATATTTTATTATTATGACGGCAACCCAGCCAAATATAATAGATGATGCGGTGGAATTATCTGGCGATTATAAATCAATGTTTAGACAATTAAGCAGGGTGGAAATGCATATAAATTTAGAACCTATGACTCCAGAAGAAGTTATTGATAAATACATTAATTGCAAATATTCTTCTATACTATTTATGTTTAACACAATTAAGGCATCTATTGATGCATATAATCATCTAAAAACGCTGACTAAGAAAAAAGTTTATTACATATCAACAAATATAATACCCAAACATAGGATGGATGTAATAAATAAAATAAAAGACAGCATAAAGAATAAAGAGGATATAATTGTAGTATCCACTCAAATCTTTGAGGCTGGAATAGATATAAGCTTTGACATAGTTATCCGGGATATTGCTCCAATTGACTGTTTAATACAATCTTCTGGTAGAGTTAATAGAAATGGAAACAATAATAAAAAAGGCGAGATTTACATAGTAAACTGTTCACCCAAAAATAGTTGTAATGGCTATTTTTCACGACATGTATACGGGCAGCTGCATACAGATATTTCATTAGGATTATTAAAAAATAGGGTAACAATAGATGAGAGTGATTATCTTGATATTATTAAAGAATATTATAAATGCGTCAGGCAGTTAACATTACAATCCTCAGAGAATCTAGAAAGAGCCTTAAATAACTTAAATTTTTTTAAGAAAAATAAATCTGAAATAAATGATGAATATTATGTTTCTAACTTCCATATTATAAATGATTTTGATAAATATATAAACATATTTGTTGAAATAGATGATGAGGCTGCAGATATTATAAATAAATATAAAGTTAAAAAATATAATTATTATGATGATGATATTATAAAATTTAGAAAGGAAATGTATAATTATATAATTTCAGTTAGAAAAACTGATTTGAAAAACATTGTATGTGATAAATTTTATGATGATTTTTATATAATTCGCAAAAATTATCTTGAATCTTCATATGATAATACAACAGGTCTAAAGATTAATAATGGTGAGAGTCTGGTGATATAAATGAATGATTTAAACATAACAGGCACAATGATTTGGTATTATAATATATGCAAACGCGAAGTATGGTTAATATCCCATGGAATTGAGGCGGATCAAGATGACGATAATATAATCATTGGTAGAACTATACATGAGCATAGTTATAATAGAGATAGAAAGGAAATTAATATAGAAAATTCCAGAATAGATGCAGTAGAAAATAAGGATGGTAAAACAATTATAGTAGAAATTAAAAAATCGAGTAAAACTGAAAATGCTGCAAAGATGCAGTTATTATATTACATGTACCAGCTATACAAACCAGGGACAAATATTACCGGTGAGTTAAGATTTCCTGCTGAGAAAAAAATAATAAGGGTTGAACTAACTGAAGAAAATATAGAAAAATTGGTGAAAATTATAGAAGACATAAAAAGAATTATTGAAATGGAAATTCCAAAACCGGTAAAAAATATCCATTGCAGGAATTGTGCATATTCTGAATTTTGCTGGTCGTGAGGATAATGAAGAAATCTATCTATATATTTAGCAGTGGAAATCTGAAACGTGATGAGAATACAATATTAATAGAAAATCAAGATGGTAGAAAATATATACCCATTGAGAATACATCTGAAATATATGCTTTTGGAGAGATAAATTTTAATACAAGGCTACTTAATTACCTGAGTGAGAAGGGTATATTAATACACTATTTTAATTATTATGGATATTATTCAGGATCAATATATCCAAGAGAGCATTTATCCTCAGGTGCTGTGATATTAAATCAGGTTAAATATTATATTGATTCTTCAAAAAGGCTTGAAATAGCACGTCTAATAGAAAAAGGGGCTGTAGATAATATTCTTATAAATTTAAAATATTATAACAACCGCGGTCGTGATTTAGATCAGGTAATAGAAAAAATAGAACATTTAAAAGAATCTTTTGATACACAAAATGATATAAATTCTCTCATGCTTGTTGAGGCCAAGATAAGGGAATTATACTATTATTCATTTAATGAGATAATAAGTAACAAAAATTTTTCATTTGAACGTAGAACAAAAAGGCCTCCTAAAGATAATATCAATTCCATGTTAAGTTTTGTTAACTCAATATTATATACAACCATTCTAGGAGAGATTTATAAAACACATATGGATCCTAGAATAGGATATCTACACGAAACTAATTTTAGAAGGTTCACGCTAAATTTAGATATATCAGAAATATTTAAACCAATCATAGCAGATCGTGTAATATTCAAACTAATAAACGAAAATATTATAAAAGAAAGCAATTTTAATAAAATAGAGAATATAGTTTCCATTGATAATACCGGAAAAAAATCAATAATAGAAGAGTTAGATAAAAAATTAGAAACAACCATATCCTATCCAGGAATACCACACAAGGTTTCATATAGAAGATTGATTAGACTAGAAGTATATAAATTAGAGAAACATATATTAGGAGATAAATTATATGTTCCATATAAATCTGGATGGTGAGTGGGATTTATATAATATTGGTTTATGATATTTCAGAAAAGCGTGTCTCAAAAGTTTTAAAAATAGCTAGGAAGTATATAACTTGGATACAAAATTCTGTCTTAGAGGGTGAAATATCACAGGCCTCATTCTATAAATTAAAAGAGGAAATTAAAAAGGTAATTAATGAAGATGAGGATTCAGTTTTGTTTTACATTATAAGAGATTTGAAATACACCAACAAAGAAAATTTAGGTGTAATAAAAAATTCCGATGAAAGATTTTTTTAATTTACGTCGACCATCAATAGTTCAAAAAATACAGGGCCTCGACGGAATAGATAAATTTGATTTTTAAAGCAATTTATTACAGCTTTTGTATATAAAATAACTATTTTTTATATTTTTTTTAATATTAAAAGAAATTGCTTACAGATGCATAAAGTATAATTTTAATATAATATTTAGTATAAAAAAGTAGAACTACTGATAATGCGCAATTTTTATAATATAAATACTTATATATCATAGTAATATTATTATGAGGTATCTAGTCTATCTATAAGGGTTTGAAATGAAG